>JBIOZO010000287.1:0-3916 GCA_044871215.1 Gaiellaceae bacterium
GTTCAGAGCTTCGAGCAGCAGGAGGGCGTCGCGCGGATCCTGCTCTCGCGCAAGGAGGACGTCGCGCACCTGCGCCACCTCGGCGTGGCCGAGCTCGACGACGGGCGCGTGCGTCGCATCGTCGAGAAGCCGCAGGAGCCGCCGAGCGACCTCGCCGTCACGGGCGTCTACTTCTACGACGAGGCGGTCTGGGAGTACCTGCCGTCGCTGACGCCGTCGGCCCGGGGCGAGCTCGAGATCACCGACGTCAACAACTGGTACGTCGGGCGCGACGCGATGGAGTACGAGCTTCTCGAGGGCTTCTGGGGCGACGCAGGCGAGTCGATCGACGCCTACTACGCCGTGAACGACTTCGTGCGAGCGCACGGAGCGAATCACGGATGAACGTCACGCGGGTGCCGCTGCGGCGGTTCGAGGACGAGCGCGGCTGGTTCATGGAGCTGATGCGCGCCTCGAAGCTGCCGCGGCCGGTGCGGCAGTCGAACCTCTCCTTCTCCCGGCAGGGCGTGATCCGCGGGCTGCACTACCACGAGCGCGGCCAGAGCGACCTGTTCGCCTGTGTCAAGGGAATGGTGCGAGTGGTGGTCCTCGACCGCGAGAGCGGCGAGACATTCACCGCCGACATCGGCGACGAGAACCCGGCGGCCGTCTTCATCCCGGGCCATCACGCGCACGGCTTCGAGGCGCTGACCGACTGCCTCTTCCTCTACCACGTCACCGAGGAGTACGACGCCGCCGATCCGGACGAGCACGGCGTGCCGTGGAACGACCCCCGCGTGGTCGACCTCTGGAGCACCAAATCTCCGATCCTGTCGGAACGCGACGTCGTCTGATCACCGGCGCCGGCGGGCAGCTCGGCGAGGCGCTGCGCGAGGTCTTTCCCGAGGCGGACGCGCGGACGCGCGCCGAGCTCGACGTGACGCGGCCGTTCTCGGTCGAGACGGATCTCGTCCTGCACGCGGCGGCCTGGACGGACGTCGACGGTGCGGAGGCCGACCCGGCCGGCGCGGAGCTCGTGAACGTCGAGGGCACCCGGAACGTCGTCGCGCAGGGAGCACCGGTCGTCTACTACTCGAGCGATTACGTCTTCGACGGCTCGAAGGGCGAGCCCTACGTGGAGTCCGATGCGACGGCGCCGCTGTCGGTCTACGGACGCACCAAGCTCGAGGGCGAGGGCGAGGTGCAGGAAGGCTGGATCGTTCGCAGCTCGTGGCTCTTCGGCTGGACCGGCACGAACTTCGTGCGGACGATGCTGCGGCTGGGCGCCGAGCGCGAGGAGGTCAGCGTGGTCGCCGACCAGGTCGGCTCGCCGACGTACGTGGGCCATCTCGCCGAGGCGACGCGTGACCTGCTCCGGCTCCCGGGCGGTGTCTGGCACGTCGCCGCCGAGGGCGAGTGCACGTGGGCCGAGTTCGCGCGGGTGATCTTCGAGGAGGCCCGGCTGGACTGCCGCGTGCGAGAGATCACGACAGAGGAGCTCGGCCGGCCGGCCCCGCGGCCGGCCTACTCGGTGCTGAGGAGCGAGCGCGAGGACGCGCCGCGCCTACCGCACTGGCGCGAGGGCCTGCGCGCCTGTCTCGCCCGGCTCTAGCCGTTACGAAACCGTGACGTCGCCGTCGTACGATCCGCGCGTGGCTCGGTGGGTCCTCCTCGCGGCAGTCCTGGTCGGCGCGGTGGCCGGTGCGGGCGTCAGCGCGGCCACGCAGGGATGCAGGAGCGCGCTGATCATCTCGGCCAAAACCGGGAAGGTGCTCCGCCCGATGTACCTGCCCATCAACAGCGTCGTCGCCGACGGTCGTGGCGGTTGGTTCATCGTCAACAACGAGCTGCAGCACATCCACCGCGACGGAAGCGTCGACGAGAAGTGGTATTCGCCGATGCGCCGCACTCTTGCCTTCAGGCTGCGGTTCGCGGACGGAATGCTCGCGCGGCAGGGCGACCGCCTCTACGTCGCGGGTCGCCGGCGAGCCGTCGCGGTCGATGCTCGGACGGGTCAGGTGCTCTGGCTCTCGCCGGCGATCGCTGGCCCCACGGTCGCGGGCTCGCGCGCCACGATTACCGCACTTGCCGCGGACCGCAGCACCGTGTACATCGGCGGGACGTTCACGAGCGTCGGCGGCGCGAGGCGGGTCGGGCTCGCAGCGCTGGACGCCTCAACGGGCCGGCTCAAGTCATGGCGGGCAGCCGCCGCCCGCAACGTTGCGCTGCTGGCCCTCTGGAGCTCGAGGCTCTACTTCTCGGGCTCGAGCGTGGGCGCGGTGGCGAAGAGCGACGGCCGCCTGACGACGTTCGGCCCGCTCGCCCGCGTGACCGATCCGATCATGCTGGCGACATGGCGCCGGTTCGTGCTGATCGGGTGCTCGTCGCGCTGGAGCAGCTGCAACGTCGACAGCGGGGTGTTCGATGCCCGCACGGGCAAGCCCGTCCACAAGTACGGCTTCGGGCAAGTCGTCTCGGCCGGCGCGGTGGCAATCTCCGGCTCGACGGCGTTCCTGGGCGCGGGTCCCGAAGGCGACTTCGGCGGCGGCACGTACCTGATCGCGATCAACCTGCGCACAGGCAAGTACGAGCCGTGGTTCCCGAAGGTTGCGCCCCTTTCCTACGTCGGCTCGATGGCGGTCTCGAGGGACCGCGTGTTCGCCGCCGGGTCGTTCTGCCCGCCCGGCTAGCGCCAGGCGGCTTCGTCCACGGGCGCGCGATCCCGGAGAGGCTCCCACCACTCGCGGTTGTCCGCGTACCACCGCACGGTCTCGGCGATGCCGTCTTCCCAGCCGATCTCCTCGCGCCAGCCGAGCTCCTCGCGCAGCTTCGTCGAGTCGAGCAGGTAGCGCCGGTCGTGGCCGGGGCGGTCGGGGACGATCGTCTTCAGCGACTCCGGCTTGCCCGTGTGCTGGAGCACGGCGTCGGCGATCTGCTCGATCGACTTCTCGACGCCCGAGCCGACGTTGTAGGTCTCGCCCGGGCGGCCGCGCTCGAGCACGAGCTCGATCGCGCTGCAGTGGTCGAGCACGTGCAGCCACTCGCGCTTGTTCGCCGTCGACGCGTAGAGCGGCAGCGGCTTGTCGTCGAGCGCGTTGGTGGCGAAGAGCGGGATCACCTTCTCGGGGAACTGGTACGGCCCGTAGTTGTTCGAGCAGTTGGTGATCGTGACCGGTAGCTCGTAGGTCTCGAAGTACGCGCGCACGGCATGGTCGGCGCCGGCCTTCGAGGCGTTGTACGGCGTGCGCGGCCGGTACGGCGTCTCCTCGGTGAAGACCTCGTCGGACTCGAGCGGCAGTTCGCCGTACACCTCGCAGGTGGAGACATGGTGGAAGCGCTCGATCCCGGCGCGGCGGGCCGCCTCGAGCATCGTCTGCGTGCCGATCACGTTGGTGCGGAAGAAGCGGCCCGGGTCGACGACCGCCAGTGAGTTGTGCGACTCGGCGGCGAAGTTGACAACCACCTCGATGCCCTCGTCGCGAAGGGTCTGCTCGGCCAGCTCGTCGTCGGCGATGTCCCCCTGCACGAAGGGCACGTGCTCCGGCAGGCTCTCGCGGTTGCCCGCGTAGGTAAGCAGGTCGTACGCGACGACGTGGTCGTCCGGGTGGCGCTCGAGCCAGTAGCGGACGAAGTTCGAGCCGATGAAGCCGGCCGCGCCGGTGACGAGGATCCTCACGGGCCGTGAGTCTATTCAGCAGCGCTGGGCGCGCTGGCGAATCGCGTGCGGCTCGCTCCGCTGCGGCTCGAGCTGCTCGGCCCGCTGGAGGTAGGGGACCGCCGCGCTGCAACGGCCGAGGCGGTAGAGGGCGTAGCCGAGGTTGTAGTTGGCGTAGCCCTCGTACGGGTCGGTGGGGCCTGTGCCCTGCAGCTTCTGGACGGCCGACTGCAGCAGCGGCACCGCGCCGGCGTAGTCGCCGGACTGGATCCGCGAGTAGCC
>JBIOZO010000288.1:0-14854 GCA_044871215.1 Gaiellaceae bacterium
GCCTGCTGCTCGAAGTCGATCCGCTCCAGCAGCGGTCCCGGCGGGTAGCCGCCCCGGTTCGGCGCGACGACCTCGAACCGCTCCTCGAGCGTCGGGCGCACCGGCGCCCAGGCCTCCGCGTTCCCGACGCTGCCGTGGATCAGCACCACCCGCACCCGCCGATCCTACGTGACAAAGTCGGCCGAAAACGCGGCTGTTGAGCCGATTTTGGCTGTCACAAGGTTTGTTATGCTCGGCCCGATGGAGCCCAGTCCCCGTTCGTCGTTCGAGCCGGCCGGAGCCGGCGCACTGCTCGGGGGCGTGACAGCCGGGTCGGTGGGCGCGGGCGCACTCGTGGGCTGGCTCGCGGGCTCGGTCGGCTACGGGGTTTTGGTCGGTGCCTTCGTGGGCATCCCGGCCGGCGTCTTCGCCGTGTACAAGCGCTACAAGGACGCGTTTTGACCCGCGTCGGGATCCTTGGCGCGCCCCGGCCGTACCCGGAGCGCCAGCGCTGGCTCGCACCGGCGGCCGGAGCGCTCGTCATCGCGCTCGCTCTGCCGCTGTTCCTGGTCGCCGACTGGCCGCTGAAGGGCTGGGCCGCCGCGGCGCTGCTCTGGGTCGGCGCGCAGGCCCTCGGGTTGCTGCTCGCGCGCGTGAAGCCTTCCTCCGACAACGTCGCCGCCTCGGGCGTGCTCGCCTTCGGGATGATGGCGCGCCTGCTGATCATCCTCGCCGTCCTGCTGGCTCTCGTCGCCTCCGACAAGGACGCCGGGCTGGCCGCGGCGCTCGTCTACGGCGCGGCGTACACCGCCGAGCTCGGCTTCTCGCTGCTCGGCTACTACGCCCAGGAGCCGCGGGCATGAGGCGCGCCCTGCTGGCGGCCACGATGCTCTTCCTCGCGCTACCCGCGCCGGCCTTCGCGCGTGGCGAGTTCGACCCGACGACGGAGTTCGAGCAGCACGAGTGGGTCTCGATCCACCTCGGCCCGCTCAACCTCTCGATCACGAAGGCGGTCGTCTACCTGATGCTCGGGGCGGTCCTGACCATGATCCTCGGGCTGATCCTGATGCGCGGCAAGACGCTCAACCGCCGCCAGACGGTCGGCGAGCAGATCTACGAGATCGCGCAGGTGCAGATCGCAGAGCAGGGCCTGCCGGCGAAGGCGATCGGGCGCTGGTTCCCGTACGTCGCGACGCTGCTGCTCTTCATCTTCGTCGTCAACCTGATCGGGTTCATCCCACTGCCGCTGACGGGCGAGAAGTGGCACGGCGTTCCGACCTGGGGCATCTATGCCGCCACCTCCTCGCTCTCGGTCACCCTCGCGCTCGCGGTCCTGACCTTCCTCTTCACCCACGTGGAGGGCATCCGCTGGAACGGGCCCGTGCGCTACTTCAAGAGCTGGATTCCCGAGGCGCCGAAGGGCCTCCTCATCCTGATCGTGCCGCTCGAGGTGATCGGCCAGTTCATGCGCCTGCTCTCGCTGAGCGTCAGGCTCTTCGCCAACATGCTCGCAGGGCACATCCTGATCCTCACCTTCATCGGCCTGATGTTCATCCTGGAGTCGATCTTCCTGGCCCCGCTCGTCCTCCCGGTCGCGACCGTCTTCTACCTCTTCGAGGTGATCATCGTGGTCGGGATCCAGGCGTTCATCTTCGCCGCCCTGTCCGCCATCTACATCGGCTCGGCGATCGAGCCGGAGCATTAGGCAGTGCTTGTCAATGCCGACCAGGAGAGGCTGTGCCGGCTTTGCCGGTGCAGCCGTTGAAAAGGAGGTACCACCGTGCTTGGAACGGTTCTCGCCGCCACCAGCGGCGACGTCACGAAGGCCGGCAAGGCGATCGGCCTCGCGCTCGGCGTTGGTCTCGGCGCCCTCGGCGCCGGCGTCGGCATCGGCAACATCTTCGCCGCGATGATCCAGTCCGTCGCCCGCCAGCCCGAGCTGCGCGGCGAGCTGCAGGGCATCCAGTGGCTCGGCTTCGCACTCACCGAAGCGGTCGTCTTCTACGGCCTGCTCGGCTCGATCCTCGCCTTCGTCCTCGTCTAGCCATGTCGATGCCGCTCGCAGCCAACGCCCTGATCCAGGTCACCCCGGGGCTGATGATCTGGACGATCGTCTGCTTCCTGATCACGCTGTTCGTTCTCAAGCGCTTCGCGTTCGGGCCCGTCCAGCAGATGATCGACCAGCGGCGCGAGCGGATCCGGCAGTCGCTCGAGGAGGCCGATAACGCCCGCGAGGAGGCGCGCGGGCTGCTCGAGGAGCACCGCAAGCTGATCGCGGGCGCGCGCAGCGACGCCGACGAGATCCTCGGCGAGGCGCGACGCATCGCCGAGGCGAACGAGCGGCGGATGAAGGAGGAGCTCGAGGCCGATCGCCAGCGCCGGCTCGAGGAGACGCGCAAGCAGATCGAGGCCGAGACGCGCCGTGCGCTCGAGCAGATTCGCCTCGAGGTCGTCGATCTGAGCCTGCTCGCTGCGACGAAGGTGACGCGCAAGTCGCTCGACGACGCCGACCACCGGCGCCTGATCGAGGAGGCCGTCGGCGAGCTCGACTTCTCCGTCCTGGAGCGAAACGCAGAGTGAGCGTCGTCGACCGCGTCTACGCGAACGCGCTGTTCGAGGCGGCGCGGGGGCAGAACAAGCTCGAGCCGGTCGGCGAGCAGCTGGGCGCGCTCGTCGAGGCCGAGCGCGAGGTGCCCGAGCTGCGCGAGCTGCTGCGGAATCCGCAGCTCGACCCGCGCGCTCGCCGAGCGGCGCTGGAGGACGTGCTCACCGGCACCGACGACCTACTGCGCAACTTCTTGCTCGTCCTCGCCGACAAGGGCCGCGCGGGACAGTTGGAGGAGATCGCGGCCGAGTTCGAGCGGCTCGTCGCCGAGTACGAGGGCATCGTCCACGCGCAGCTGACGACCGCAGTCGAGCTCTCCGACGACGAGGCCGGCAAGCTGCTGCAGCAGATCGAGCAGGCCTCGGGTCGGAAGGTCGAGGCGACCCGCACGGTCGACCCCGAGCTGATCGGCGGCATCGTCCTACAGGTTGGTTCCCATCGTCTCGACGCCAGCGTGCGCGGCCGGCTCGATCGGCTCCGCCGCCAGCTGGTCACCGCCTAGCGCCATGAGAGGAGCTTCATGAAGATCCGCCCGGATGAGATCACCTCGATCCTGAAGCAGCGAATCGAGGAGTACGACGTCGAGAGTGACCTCGCCGAGGTCGGCTCTGTGCTGCAGGTCGGCGACGGGATCGCCCGCGCCTACGGCCTCGAGAACTGCGTGTCGATGGAAATGCTCGAGCTCGAGCACGGCGTCACCGGCCTCGCGTTCAACCTGGAGGAGGACAACGTCGGCGCGGCCCTCTTCGGCGACTGGGAGCACGTCAAGGAGGGCGAGCCCGTCAAGCGCACCGGCGCGGTGGCGAGCGTCCCGGTCGGCCCCGAGCTGATCGGCCGCATCGTCGACCCGCTCGGCAACCCGCTCGACGGCGCCGGCCCGATCAAGGCTTCCGAGCGCCGGCCGCTCGAGTTCAAGGCCCCGGGCGTGATCCAGCGCCAGCCGGTCAAGGAGCCGGTGCAGACCGGTCTCAAGGCGATCGACTCGATGATCCCGATCGGCCGCGGCCAGCGGGAGCTGATCATCGGCGACCGCACGACCGGCAAGACGGCGATCCTCGTCGACACGATCCTCAACCAGCGCGGCCAGGACCTGATCTGCATCTACGTCGCGATCGGCCAGAAGGCCTCGACCGTGGCGCAGGTCCACGAGAAGCTGAAGGAGGAGGGGGCGATGGACTACACGATCATCGTCCAGGCCGGCGCTTCCGAGGCCGCCCCGATCAAGTGGATGGCGCCGTACGCCGGCTGCGCGATGGGCGAGTACTTCATGTTCGAGGGCAAGCACGCGCTGGTGATGTACGACGACCTCTCCAAGCACGCGGACGCGTACCGGCAGATGTCGCTGCTGCTGCGCCGCCCGCCGGGCCGCGAGGCGTACCCGGGCGACGTCTTCTACTTGCACTCGCGGCTGCTCGAGCGCGCCTGCAAGCTCTCCGACGAGGAGGGGGGCGGCTCGCTGACGGCGCTGCCGGTCGTGGAAACCCAGGCCGGCGACGTGTCGGCGTACATCCCGACGAACGTGATCTCGATCACCGACGGGCAGATCTTCCTCGAGTCGGAGCTCTTCTTCTCGGGCGTGCGACCCGCGATCAACGTTGGCATTTCCGTCTCCCGGGTCGGCGGCTCGGCCCGGATCAAGGCGATGAACAAGGTGGCGGGAAGCCTCAAGCTCGACCTCTCGCAGTACCGCGAGCTCGAGGCGTTCGCGCAGTTCGGGTCGGAGCTCGACCAGTCGACGCAGAAGATCCTCGCCCGCGGCGAGCGCCTGGTCGCGCTGCTGAACCAGCCGCAGTACGACCCGTGGCCGGTCGAGGAGCAGGTCGTGGCCGTCTACGCCGGCGTCAATGGCTACCTGGACGAGATCCCGGTCGCCGACGTGCCGCGTTACCTGCAGGAGCTGCGCGAGCAGTTCCGCGCCGAGGACGAGGTGCTGAAGGCGATCCGCGACGGCGGCGACCTGCCGGACGACCTGCGCGAAAAGCTCGACCAGCAGCTGCAAGGGTTCCAGAAGATGTTCCAGCCCTCCGAGGAGGCGCCGGCGGCGGCGTAACCATGGCGACCGTCCAGGACCTCAAGCGGCGGATCCGCTCGATCCGCAACACGCGCAAGATCACCAAGGCGATGGAGCTCGTCGCCTCGGCGCGGCTGCGGCGCGCGCAGGCGCGGATCGAGGCGATGCGGCCCTACGCCGACCGGATGACGGAGCTGATGGTGGGCACCGCGAGAGCCAGCACGTCGCTCCAGGGCCTGACGCTGCTCCAGCGGCGCGAGGTGAAGCGCGCGGCGATCGTGCCGCTCACGGGCGACCGCGGCCTCGCCGGCGCCTTCAACGCCCAGGTCCTGCGGCACGCCTTCGCGCTCGAGCGGCAGCTGTCCGCGGAAGGTGTCGAGACGCGCTGGCTCGTCGCCGGCAAGAAGGGCCGCTCGAGCCTTACCTTCCGCCGCTACGAGATCGACCAGAGCTGGATCGGCTTCAGCGACCGGCCCGTCTACCACGACGCGCAGGCGATCGCACGCAAGGCGGCCGAGCTGTACGAGAGCGGCGAAGTCGACCGCGTCGTGATCGTTTACAACGAGTTCGTCTCGGCGCTCGTGCAGCGCGTGGTCGAGCGCGACCTGCTGCCGATCCCCGAGGAGGCGCTCGACCGCGCGGGCGACGAGGCCGAGCAGGCGCAGCTGGGCGACTTCATCTACGAGCCCGAGCCCGAGGAGATCCTCAAGCGCCTGCTGCCGGTCTACGTCGAGACGGAGCTCTACCGCGCGCTGCTCGAGTCGGCCGCCTCGGAGCAGGGCGCGAGAATGACCGCCATGCGCAACGCCTCCGGCAATGCCGCCGACCTGATCTCGAGCCTGACGCTCGACATGAACCGGGCGCGCCAGGCCGAGATCACGCAGGAGATCCTGGAAGTGGTCGCTGGCGCCGACGCGCTGACGGCCTGACAAACTTCCCGTGAGTTTCGCTCGTCTATAGTCCGGACAGCCTTAACCGCTTCCTTACATGGCCCAAAAGGAAAAAGAAGTCCTGGTTTCAAGCGGCGCCGGCCTCACCTCGGCGGTCGGGGTCGAGAGCGGCACCGACCTCGGCGAGGCCGAAGCGGTACGCGCGCGCGGCTACTGGGAGCTGGTCTGGCGCCGCCTCCGTCGCGACAAGGTCGCGATCGCGAGCGGCATTTTCATCGTCTTCCTGATCCTCGTCGCCTTCATCGGCGCGCCGATCGCCAGGCATTTCATCGGCCACGGCCCGGACGACATTTTCACGGGCACGGCCGCCGTGGACAGCGTCAGCCTGCTGCCCGCGAACCCGTGGACGCACATCGATAACTACTACACCAACCACCGCGATCTGCTCGTGCTCGGCTCGGCCAACCGCCTTGGCCAGGACGAGTTCCTGCGCCTCCTCTACGGCGCCCGGGTCTCGCTCGAGGTGGCGCTGCTCTCGACGTTCGGGGTGATGGTGATCGGGGTGATACTCGGCTCGATCGCGGGCTACTTCCGCGGCTGGACGGACACGATCATCTCGCGCGTCACCGAGATCACGATGGCGTTCCCCTTGCTGCTCTTCATCGTCGCCCTGGCCGCGACGATCGGCCCGCAGCTCGACTCGATCACGCTGGGAGGGATCTTCCCCAACGGAGTGGTCACGCTCGTGCTGATCTTCGTGATCTTCGGCTGGTTCTATCCGGCGAGGATCATGCGTGCCTCCGTGCTCTCGATCCGCGAGAAGGAGTACATCGAGGCCGCCCGCATGATCGGGGCGAGTGACGCGCGGATCATCCGCTCGCACGTGCTGCCGCACCTGATCGCCCCGATGATCGTCTACTCGACGCTGATCGTGGCGAGCTACGTGCTCTTCGAGGCCGGCCTGTCGTTCCTCGGCCTCGGCATCAAGCCGCCGACTGCAAGCTGGGGAAACCTGCTCTCGGACGCGCCGCAGTACTACACGACCCGGCCGCTGCTGATGCTCTGGCCGGGCCTCGCGGTACTCCTCACGACGCTCGCGTTCAACCTGCTCGGGGACGGGCTTCGCGATGCGTTCGACCCGCGCTCGAGCCACTAGCTCGCGCCCACTAACCAACTCTTAACTTCCGCGTCTAATGCCTGAAGAACGGGGCAGGCGCCCGTTCCGAGTCGAGATGGCTTCGGCTCGAATTCACGGAAAGGAGAGACACGTGCACAGACGGCAATGGCTCGCGGTCACGATGGTTGTGATCGGGGCAAGCCTTCTGATCGCAGCGAGCTTCGCGAGCGCTAGCACCAGCAGCAAGGCGCTCAAGAAGGGCGGCATCTTCCGCTACGGGCTCGTCGGCGCTTCCACCCAGGTCGACCCCCAGCTCGCCTACGTCACCACCGCGTGGTCGCTCGAGTACGCGACCGCCGCGAAGCTCTACAACTATCCGGACAAGAAGGGCCCCGCGGGCAGCAAGCTGATCCCCGAGGTCGCTTCGAAGTTCACCGTCTCGAAGAACGGTCGGGTGTACACGTTCACGATCCGCCCCGGCTTCAAGTTCAGCGACGGCAGCAAGGTCACCGCGAAGAACTTCAAGTACGCCATCGAGCGGACGGCGAACCACGACCTGGCTTCGCCGGGCGCGCCGTTCATCACCGACGCGAGCGGTACGAACATCGTCGGCGCGAAGGCGGTCAACGACGGCAAGACGAACCACATCAGCGGTGTGATCGCGAAGGGCAACAAGCTGATCATCAAGCTGACCAAGGCTGACGGAACGTTTATGGCGAAGATCACCATGCCGTTCTTCCAGGCCACCTCGACGAAGCTTCCGCTCACGAAGGAAGTCGTCAACGTCACCAAGACGAACCTGCCGTCGGCGGGTCCGTACTACATGGTGCGCAACGACCCGGACCGGCTCACGCAGCTCCGGCTCAACAAGTTCTACAAGAAGGGCCCGGGCCGCGCCCGGCCGCACAACCTGGCCGGCGTCGACGTCTCGTGGAACCTGAACGAGCAGACGGCGTTCAACCAGACGCTTGCGAACCAGCTCGACGAGAGCGTTCCGCCCTCGGCTGAGGTGCAGGGCATCGCCAGCAAGTACGGCGTCAACAAGAGCCGCTTCTGGACGCAGCCCGTCAACTGCACCGGCTACCTGCCGATGAACGTCTCGCGCCCGCTGTTCAAGGGCAACCTGAACCTGCGCAAGGCGATCAACTACGCGATCAACCGCAAGGACTACGTGTCCCAGGCTGGTCCGTACGCAGGTCAGCCGTGGACGCACCTCTTCAACCCGGGCGTCCCGGGCTGGAGGAACGTCACGCTGTACAAGAAGAACCTGACGACCGCCAAGAAGCTGGCCAAGGGCCACTTCAAGAGCGGCAAGATCAACGTCGGCTACCGGACCAACGCTGCGTCGAACATCGCGCAGTCGCAGATCGTCCGGCGCGACCTGATCAGCCTCGGCTTCAAGCCGGGCGACATCAACATGAAGGGCTACTCCGGCGCCGATCTGTACGACGCCATGGGGAAGCGCAACACGGATCTCGACATGGGGACCAACATGGGTTGGTGCTCGGACTACCCGGATCCGTACGACTGGGTGAACATCCTCCTGCACGGCGGGAGCAGCATCCAGGCTGAGAACAACGTGAACTACTCGTACTTCAACGATCCGAAGTGGAACAAGAGGATGGAGTCGGCGGCCCGGCTTGTCGGCCCGAACCGGCTCAAGGTGTACGGCCAGCTCGACCTCGACATCATGAGCCAGGCGGCTCCGATGGCCGTGGAGCGGACGTACAACAACCGCTACATCTTCTCGAACCGCGTCAATCCGAAGAGCCTGGTGTACCAGGGCATCTACCAGGACTTCGACTGGGCTGCTATCGCCCTGAAGTAGGAGGTTCGAAGCAAGATCGCATCACACGTGAGGCGCCGGTTGCGACCGGCGCCTCACGTGCTTTTGACCAAGTAAGATTCCGACCCCGGCGGTAGGCGCCTCGACGTTTCGAAGGAGAGACCGTGTTCCGATACCTCGTCAGACGAACTCTCTGGGCCGCTCTCCTGTTCCTCGTGATCACGTTCGTGACGTTCGTGATCTTCTACGTCGGTCCCAACAACCCGGCGCGCGCCGTGTGCGGCGGCGACCAGGCGAAGCGCGAGTGCCTCGTCCGGGCGACGGCCAAGCTCGGCCTCGACCAGCCAATGCCCGTGCAGTACGAGAAGTTCCTCCGCAAGCTCGTGTTCCACGCCGACCTCGGCGAGTCGTTCGCCACCAGCCAGAGCGTCAACGAGCGGATCAAGGAAGCCGCCCCCGTAACCGCCTCACTCGTGTTCGGCGGCGCCGTCCTCTGGATGATGATCGGCCTCTCGGTCGGGATCTTCTCGGCGCTGAAGCCTCGATCGCTGATCGACAGAACCGCGATGGTGTTCGTCCTGATCGGCGTGTCGGCGCACCCGATCTGGATCGGCTTGATCTTCGAGTACGTGTTCGGGGTGAAGCTGGGGTGGACCCCGATCGCGAACTACGCAAACTTCTTCGGAGCGCCGGGTGACTCGGGCCTGCCGGGCGGGCCTTGGCAGTGGTTCTACCACCTGATCTTGCCGTGGTGCACCTTCGCGCTCCTGTTCGCCGCCCTCTACGTGCGGATGATCCGCGCGAACGTGATCGAGACGCTCAACGAGGACTACGTGCGGACCGCGCGCGCCAAGGGCGCGCCCGAGGGCCAGGTCATCCGCTCCCACGTGCTGCGGAACGCCCTGCTTCCCGTCGTCACGATGCTCGGGATGGACATCGGGATCGCCCTCGGCGGCGCGATCTTCACCGAGACCGTCTACCAGCTCCCGGGGCTCGGGCAGACCGCGATCATCGGCATCAACAACCAGGACCTGGCGATCGTGCAAGGCGTGATCGTGTTCGCCACGGTGGCGATCATCGTCTTCAACCTGATCGTCGACCTCCTGTACGCCTGGATCGACCCCCGAATCCGGCTAACCTAAGCTCCCGCTCGTGGCCCTTCTCGAAGTCAAGGATCTCAGCACGTCCTTTCGCACCGAGGACGGCGTCGTGCGCGCCGTCCAGGGCGTCAACTTCACGGTCGAGAAGGGCCAGACGCTCGGGATCGTCGGCGAGTCGGGGTGCGGCAAGAGCGTCACCTGCCTGACCATCATGGGGCTCAACCCCAAGCGCAACACCGTCACCGGCGGCGAGGCGCTCTGGAAGGGGAAGGACCTGCTCTCGATGAAGCCGGGCGACCTGCGGTCGGTCCGTGGCGACGAGATCTCGATGATCTTCCAGGACCCGATGACCTCGCTGAACCCGGTGCACACGATCGGCCGGCAGCTGATCGAGGCGATCCTGCTCCACCGCGACGTCACCAAGCGTGTCGCGCGCGCGAGGGCGCTCGAGCTGCTGAAGGCCGTGGGCATCCCACGGGCCGAGACGCGCATCGACGACTACCCGCATCAGTTCTCCGGCGGAATGCGGCAGCGCGTGATGATCGCGATGGCGCTGATCAACGACCCCGACCTGCTGATCGCCGACGAGCCGACGACCGCGCTCGACGTGACCACGCAGGCACAGATCCTCTCGCTGATGAAGCGCCTGCAGGAGGACTTCGGCAGCGCGATCATCATGATCACGCACGATCTCGGCGTCGTGGCCGAGGTCGCGGACGACGTGCTCGTGATGTACGCGGCCAACGTCGTCGAGCAGGCCGAGGTGCACGACCTCTTCCACCGGCCGCAGCACCCGTACACCTGGGGCCTGATGGGCTCGCTGCCGCGACTCGAGACCGACGTCGAGCGGCTCACGCAGATTCCAGGCCAGCCGCCGTCTCTGCTGCGCCCGCCGAACGGCTGCCGCTTCCACCCCCGCTGCCCGTACGTCATGGAGGTGTGCAAGACGACGGTGCCGGAGCTCGTTCCGACGCAGCGCGATCCGGACCACCTGCAGAAGTGCCACCTCGACGAGGAGACGAAGGAGCGCGAGGCGGCCAAGCTGCTTGCCACGACGATGGCGGGGACGGGCTAGATGGAGGCCGCCACCGCGATGCCGGAGGTCACCGGCGAGGAGCTGCTGATCGTCGAAGGCGTCCGGAAGTACTTCCCGATCACCCGCGGCATCATCTTCCAGAAGGAGATCGCCTCGGTGAAGGCGGTCGACGGGGTGTCGTTCTCGATCAAGCCCGGCGAGACGCTGGGGATCGTCGGCGAGTCGGGCTGCGGGAAGTCGACGCTCGCGCGCTGCATCATGAAGCTGCTCGACGCGACCGACGGCAAGATCACGTTCGAGGGCCGCGACATCACGCGCCTCTCGCGCCCGGCGATGCGGCCGATCCGGCGTGAGATGACGATGATCTTCCAGGACCCGTACGCCTCGCTGAACCCGCGCAAGCGCGTCGGCTTCATCATCGGCGAGCCGCTCGAGGTGCACGGCCTCGGCACGAGCGCCGAGATCAAGCGCCGCGTCCAGGAATTGCTCGAGGTCGTCGGCCTCAACCCCGAGCACTACAACCGCTTCCCGCACGAGTTCTCCGGCGGCCAGCGCCAGCGAATCGGCGTCGCGCGCGCCCTCTCGGTGAACCCCAAGCTGATCGTCTGCGACGAGCCGGTCTCCGCGCTCGACGTCTCCGTCCAGGCCCAGATCCTCAACCTGCTCAAGGACCTGCAGGACGACTTCGGCCTCACGTACATCTTCATCGCGCACGACCTCAACGTCGTGCGGCACATCTCCGACCGGGTGATGGTCATGTACCTCGGCAAGGTGGCGGAGGTCGCCCCGCGCGACGTGCTCTACACGGAGCCGAAGCACCCGTACACCGGCGCCCTGCTCTCGGCGGTGCCGATCGCCAACCCGGACATCGGCCGCCAGCGCGAGGCGGTCGTGCTCGAGGGCGACGTGCCGAGCCCGGTGAATCCCCCGAGCGGCTGCCGCTTCCACCCGCGCTGCCCGCGCTTCGTCGAGGGCCACTGCGACGTCGAGGAGCCGCCGCTCTACGGGTTCGGCAAGGGCCAGGCGGCCGCATGCCACTACCCACTCGAGCGCTGGCCGATGACGCCCGACGAGATGCGACGGGCCGGCTCGAAGACGTCTGCACAGCCGCTGCCGGCGTAGGCCGAGATGCTCGCGGCAGTCCGCCGTCTCGTCATCCTTGTCGTCGGCTGCTCGATCGTGGTCGCAGCTGTCTCCGCGCTGTTCGGGACGCTGATCGGCGCGTCGCTCGACCGCGCCGTCGCGCTTGGCTTCTACGGACTCGGCTGCTTCCTGATGGTCTCGGGCTTCTTCGTCGGCAACCGCGGGCCCGCCCGCGTGAAATCCGAGACTGCAGGGTCGTCGATGCTGCCGCTGCCGGGCATGGGGGATCGGCGCTTGCGCTGGGCGACGCTCGACGAGCAGAACGAGACCATCAACAACTCGGCAATTTTCATCGTGCTCGGACTGATCCTCGTGCTGATCGGAGTGGTCGTCGACAGCCACCACTCACTCGTTTGAGGGGTCTAACTTCTGGACTCCGCCGCCGTCGAAGCTATCGTGAGGGCCATGAGTGGCGAATGTGAGCGCGCTCGCCAGTGGGCGTCGACCGAGGTCGACGGCGAGCTGTCGAGCTTCGAGGGGGTGCTGCTGCACGCGCACCTCGACGCGTGCGCGTCCTGCAGCGAGTTCAGCAGCACGATCGCGGGCCTGACGAAGTCGCTCCGCGAGGCGCGGCTGGAGCAGCTCGAGACGCCGATCGCGATCGGGCGCCCGCGCCGCCGCGCTCGCCTGCGCCTCGCGCCGGCGGCAGCGGCGATGGCCGTCGCGGCGGTTGGCCTCGGCAGCATTCTCGCCACCTCGATGCGCTCGAGCTCCGTTGCCGCGGTCCGCGCTCCGGTGCAGGTGACCGTCGGCCCGTTCGCTTCGCTCGACACGATGGATCTCCGGACGTCGCAGGCGCTCGAGCGCCTGAACGCGTTCCAGCAGGCCTCGAACTCCTCCGCGCGCTCGTTGCACGGCGGCCCGATCCTGCAGCAGTAACGCTCCGACCGCCTGCGGATACTGTTCGAGAGATGTTCCCCTCTCTCGTCACGTCCTACGTCTGAAGCCTCGATCACGACGCCCGTGTGGCGGCGATGACCGAGGACGGAAAGGCATATCCGAAGCCGGATCGTGTCCGGCAGGGCTTCGCTAGACTCCGGTTCCCGGGCCGTCCGAGGCGGCGCCCGGCCGGCAGCGCACCCGAGCCACCTCTCCAGGAGACACATGCCTGACCAGAACAACGGCCAGAACGTCGGCAAGGTCATCGAGATTCGCGGCGTCGTGATCGACGCCGTCTTCACGGACAGCTTGCCCGAGATCTACAGCGCGCTTCGCATCGCGCTTCCGGACGGAAACGGCGACCTGATCGCCGAAGTGCAGCAGCATCTCGGCGACGACCGTGTCCGAGCGGTGGCGATGGACGCCACCGACGGCATCCCGCGCGGCGTCGACGTGATCGACACCGGCGCGCCGATCACCGTCCCCGTCGGCAAGCAGACGCTCGGCCGGCTCTGGAACGTGCTCGGCGACCCGATCGACAACGGCGACGAGCTCGCCGCCGACGCGGAGCGTTGGCCGATCCACCGCGACCCGCCGTCGTTCGACGCGCTGCAGCCGACGATGGAGATCTTCGAGACCGGCATCAAGGTGATCGACCTCGTCGCGCCGTTCGTGCGCGGCGGCAAGGTCGGCCTCTTCGGTGGCGCCGGCCTTGGCAAGACCGTGCTGATCCAGGAGCTGATCCGCAACGTCGCTCGCGAGCACCAGGGCAACTCGGTGTTCGCCGGCGTCGGCGAGCGGACGCGCGAGGGCAACGACCTCTGGCTCGAGATGACCGAGTCGGGCGTGCTCGCCGACACGTCGCTGGTCTTCGGCCAGATGAACGAGCCGCCCGGCGCGCGCCTCCGCGTCGCGCTGACCGGCTTGACGATGGCCGAGTACTTCCGCGACGAGGGCGCCGACGTGCTGCTCTTCATCGACAACATCTTCCGCTTCGTCCAGGCGGGCTCCGAGGTCTCGGCGCTGCTCGGCCGCATGCCGAGCGCCGTCGGCTACCAGCCGACGCTCGCGACCGAGATGGGCCAGCTGCAGGAGCGCATCACCTCGACGAGGCAGGGCTCGGTCACCTCCGTGCAGGCGATCTACGTGCCGGCCGACGACCTCACCGACCCGGCCCCCGCGAACACCTTCGCCCACCTCGATGCGTTCATCACGCTCTCGCGGCCGATCTCCGAGAAGGGGATCTATCCGGCGATCGACCCGCTCGACTCGTCCTCGCGCGCGCTCGCGCGCGACGTCGTGTCGCCCGAGCACTACGAGACCGCGACGCGGGTGCAGGAGGTGCTGCAGCGCTACAAGGACCTGCAGGACATCATCGCCATCCTCGGCATGGACGAGCTCTCCGACGAGGACCGCGTGGTCGTGCAGCGCGCCCGCAAGATCGAGCGCTTCCTCTCGCAGCCGATGTTCGTCGCCGAGACCTTCACCGGCCAGCCCGGAAAGTTCGTGAAGCTAGAGGACACCATCGCCGGCTTCACGGAGATCCTCGACGGCAAGCACGACGACCTCGCCGAGCAGGCCTTCTACATGGTCGGCACGATCGACGAGGCTGTCGCCAAAGGCCGGGGCGAGGACGCGCCGGAGGCCGACGAGGACGCCGCAGCGGAAGCCGAGGCCGACGCCGAGGCCGAAGAGCCCGAGCCCGTCCCGGCGTAGTGGCCACGTTCGAGCTGTCCCTGGTCACGCCCGAGGGCGCGGCCTTCGAGGGCGAGGTCGAGATGCTCGTCGTTCCGGGCGAAGCCGGTGAGATCGGCGTGCTCGCCCGGCACGCGCCGCTCGTGGCGATGCTGAAGGCAGGCTCGACGCGGATCTACCGCAACCGCGCGTCCGAGGACGTCGTCACGTTCGCCACCGGCCCCGGGTTCTTCAAGGTCGAGCAGGACCGTGCGCTCGCGCTGGTCGACGACGCCGTCGACGCCCAGCACATCGATCCCGCCCGGGCGCGCGAGCAGCTCGAGGCCGCGCGCGGCGAGCTCGAGCGCGTCGAGAGCGGCGACTCGGACGCCGACCGCTGGCAGCTCGAGCAGCGCATCCGGCACGCCGAGAACCAGCTCGAAGTCGCCGGCCACGCCGGTTAGCCGCAACCCGGCTGCTACGCTCAGAGGTACCCGGAAAGCTTTGAAGGCAGCTTTGGCGACCGGGTTACCAAACGCCTAAAGAGCCCGCGAGCGCCGCTCTCGAGGCCTTTGGGCAGGGAGCAAACGGCTTGCAGAACGCGCGCGACAGACTGGAAGCACTCCTCGCCGAG
>JBIOZO010000289.1:0-3512 GCA_044871215.1 Gaiellaceae bacterium
CTCGGCCGCATCGGCAGCGCGGTGGCGCGGCGGGCACGCGGCTTCGACATGCGGGTGCTCTACACACGGCGGCTACGGGCGGACAGCGACCTCGGCGAGTTTCGCGAGCTCGACGATCTGCTCGCCGAGTCGGACCTCGTCTCGATCCACGCGCCGCGGACGCCCGAGACCGAGGGCCTGCTCGACGCCCGGCGGCTCGCGTTCCTGCGCGACGGCGCCGTGCTCGTGAACACAGCCCGCGGCGAGATCGTGGACGAGTCGGCGCTGGTGGCCGAGCTCGTCTCGGGCCGGATCGCGGCCGGCCTCGACGTCTTCGCGCACGAGCCCGAGGTGCCGTCCGAGCTGCTGGGGCTACCGAACGTGGTGCTGACGCCGCACATCGGCAGCGCGACACGTCAGACCCGCGAGGCGATGACCCGCCTGGTGGTCGACAACCTGCTGGCCGTCGAGCGCGGCGACCCTCCGCTCACGCCGGTCCCGGCTTAGCTCTGCCGGTAGCGGAGATACACGAATCCGCCGCTGAATCGCCGCTCCTCGATCAGCTCGAGCTCGAGCCGGACACCGTCGGGCAGAGCGCGCTTGCCGCCCCCGACCAGAACGGGCGCGAGGAAGAGGTGGTACTCGTCGACGAGCCCGGCCCTGATCGCCTCGGCAGCCAGCTCGGGCCCACCGATGCTGAGATCGCTCGCCGCGCTCTCTTTCAGTCCCTGAACCGCCTCCGGCTCGAACTCGCGCTCGATTCGAGTCCTGGCGCTGGAGGCCGCCTCGAGGCTCCTGGAGTAGACGACCTTCTCGGCCGTCCGCCAGATCTGCGCGTAGTCGCGCATCACCGGGTGGTCGTCGTCCATCGTCTCCCAGAACACCATCGTCTCGTACATCCGGCGTCCATAGAGATGCGTGCCGACCCGGCGCTCGAGGTCGTTGACGAAGGCGTGGACCTCCTCGTCGGGCGCGGCCCAGTCGAACTTGCCCCGCTCGTCCTCGACGTATCCGTCGAGCGAGGCGAGTCCCGAGTAGATCAGCCGGGCCGGCATTTGAGAGTCAACGGTCGTGGTTCCACGTCAGTCGAGAGGCCGAGGAACGAAAGCACACGCTTGGTGTGGCCGGTGGGGTCTTCGGCCACCTCCTCGTAGACGACCTCGAGCGGATCGGCGTCGTGCTCGTCGAACCAGCGCGCCCAGCCTTGCTCGAGCTGCTCGATCTCGTCGGAGAGCGCGACCACCATGTCGGGCCGGTCCTCCGGTTCGCCACGCGGCGGCGGGTCCCAGTGGTGCCAGTGGCGGGTCTGGATGGCGCGCGCGAACGACGCCGCCTGCGCCTCGCGGTCACGACGGCGCATCCAGACGAAGCGTGGCCTCGGGAAGGGCTCGAGCGGCGGCAGCGAGCCGAACATCACCTTCGCCCCGAAAACGCCGTTCGGCGTGGTGCCGGCAGCGAGCACGTGCTCGACGTAGTCCGCGTCGTCGGCCACGTTCCAGTCGCGCTCGAGGCTCGATCGCGTGTCGCGCCAGAACCACTCGTGCGGCCGCCCGGCCACGCCCGTGCTCGCGAGCAGGCCGCACAGAAACCAGCTGCCGCTACGAGGCGTGGCGCAGACGAAGTACGACTCGTGCGGCCGCAGGCGCAGGTCGGGACGCGGCGGCGCAAGCACCCAGCGCGCGTACTGCTCGACGTCCACGCACTCGATCGTAGGGACTAGCCTCCTCGGCGTGGGCTACGCCTTCGGGAAGATCGACGAGCTCGGCGACGGCGTCTTCCGCAAGGTGCGCCAGGAGCTCGGCGTGACGGCCTTCGGCGTCAACGTGCTGGTGCTCGAGCCCGGGATCGAGGCCCGGCCGCACTACCACGAGGAACAGGACGAGCTCTACTTCGTCCACGCCGGCCGCGCGCGATTCGCGCTGCCCGGTGAGTCGCGCGAGCTCGGCCCCGGTGGGCTCTGCCACGTCGAATCGACGACGCCGCGACAGATCACGTCGGTCGGCGAGGAGCCACTGGTAATGCTCGTCGTCGGCGCGAAGGACGGCTACGTCGGCCGCGACGGCCAGCTCGCCGATCCGTCGAGGCTCGGCTAGAAGCGGACTGCGGCGCGCCGCAGCTCGCCGAGGCGGCGGCCGTAGAAGGCCAGGCCGACCATCGCGGCGAGAGCGGTGGCGAGGCTGCCGGCGGCAGGCGTGAAGACCGAGGCCGCGGCCGCCGAGGTGCCGCCGTGACCGGCCATCGCCAGCGCGCCGAGCGCGGCCCCCTGGTAGAGGCCGACGTTCCCGGGCAGGAACGGCATCGTGTTCGCGAGACCGGTGACCACCATGTAGAGCAGCGCCGTGCCGACGCCGACGTGGACGCCGACCGCGTGCAGCAGGAAGAGGAGGCCGAACCAGCGCGCGACCCAGGTCAGGACCAGGATCACGCCGGCGCGGAGCATGATCGTCTTCGGGGCAGCGGCTCCGGCCAGGAACGAGCCCACGCCCTCGGGAAGCCGGTGGCCGACGCGGTGATGGAGCACGGAGACGAGCAGCAACCCGCCCGCTGCGAGCGGCAGGCCGACCAGCATCGTGATCTTCGCCCAGGTCGGGACCGGCAGGAAGAACGCGGAGGCGGCGCCGACGAGCACGAAGGCGACCATCTCGAGCAGGTGCGCGCAGAGGAGGCTCCCGCCCGCGCGCGAGAACCCGGGCCAGCGCGGGCCTGCGGCCACCTTCAGCACCGCGACCTTCGAGGCCTCGCCCATGCGTCCCGGCAGGACGGTGTCGAGGAACGAGCCGACCGAGCTGGCGGCATACATCGCGCGGAAGCCGACGGGCGAGCGGACGGTCGACGTCCAGGCCAGCGCCCGCAAGGGCTGCACCGCTGCGCAGATCGCCATCCCGGCGAGCAGGTAGCGCCAGTCGGGCGTCGCCGCGGCCTGGAAGACCTTCGTCCCCGAGCGCGCCATCAGCAGCAGCGTCCCGGCCATCGAGACCACGATCAGAGCGATTGCCAGCTTGCGAGACCCCACCTTCACGTTCACGGCATCGGCAATTCGCCGCAGCAGGGCGAACCCCTGGAAGGGGGAGCCGTGCGCGCGTGGGAAGGGGGAGCTCGGCCGCATCGAGGACAGGCCACGCGACATGCCCGCATCGAGAGACCGCGAACCACGCTAGCAGCGATCGCCGCGGCGAGAATGACCCACGTGGGCCTAGGTGCCAGATGGTGATCCGAGCCTTCCGCGACGGCGACCTGCCGCGCGTCGCGCGGGTCTGGCGCGAGCTACGCCCGGACGCGATGCACAGCGAGCGCGGCCTCCGGCACCTGATCGACTCGTTCCCGGAGCGGGCGCAGCCGGCCTTCTGGGTCGCCGAGGACGAGGGCGTGGTCGCCTGGTGCTTCGCGCACCGCCGCTGGCACCGCGCGACCGACAACGGCTACATCTGGGCCGGCGTGCTCCCCCAGGCGCGCGGTCGCGGGATCGGCAGCGCCCTGTGGGAGGCGGCCGAACTGCACCTCGCCGCAGCCGGCGTTGCGCGGATCAACGCGGA
>JBIOZO010000290.1:0-2303 GCA_044871215.1 Gaiellaceae bacterium
GTCGGCGCGGCGCTCGACGAGGCATGCGGCCTCCTTGCGACCTGGCACCGGTTTCCGGCGGTGACCGCGCGGATCTTCGTCCGCTACCGGCGTCCCGTGCTGATCAACCGGACGCTCGAGATCGCCGCGTGGGTGATCGAGAGCCGCGGACGGCGCATTCACATCGACGGGCAGCTTCTGCGCGAGGGCGAGATCCTCGCCGAAGCGCGCGGCGCCTTCCTGCACGTCCCGCTCGAGCACTTCCTCGCGAGTCCCGAAGGCCGCGCCGCGGGCGAAGCGTGGCGGCGACGACTTCACCCCGACGGGGAATAGCGCGCGCTTCGGATCCGACGATGATGCGACGCGTATGGAGCGATGTGAGGGCTACTACCGCCTCGAGAACCGACGCTGCGACCGCACGGCAACCCGGGATGTGCGGGCGGCCGACGGGCAGTACTACCAGGTGTGCGAATACCACTCCAGGCAGACCTGGACTGCGAGCGTGGCCCACTGGCACGGCGACACGGAGCTTCGCTCCTCGGCGCCGACGCCGGTTCGCCCCTCTCCGGCGCGGCCGCGATCCCTTGCGCTGAGTCCGGCCGACTGACACGAGGCGGCGGTCTCGCGCCGCCGCCTCAGCCGGTGTGGTAGGAAGCGGCATGCCAGCCGCACCCCTTCCGGCGGAGCTCGTCTCCTTCCTGGCCGGCCCTCGTCGCGCGGTCGTCGGAACCGTGCGGGACGACGGCTCGCCCGTGACAACGGCGTGCTGGTACGGGCTCCAGGACGACGGGCGCATCCTCCTTTCGATGGACCGCAACAGCCACCGCTTGCGGCACCTGCGTGCCGAGCCGCGGGTCGCTCTGACCGTGCTCGGAGACGACTGGTACAACCAGCTCTCGCTCCTCGGCCGGGCAGTCGAGTCCCGCGACGATGCCGATCTTGCGGACATCGACGCCCTCTCACAGCGCTATCTCGGCGAACCGTACGAGGATCGTTCCTACACCGGCGTGAGCGTGCTCTTCGAGGTCGACCGCTGGCACACATGGGGCGACCCGGCCGGCGAGGCAGCCTGACGTACTACGGCGACGATCTCGCGCTGGTGCACCACCTCGGCTTCGGCTTTCACGCCGACGCCTGTGCGCCTGGAATCCTCGCCCTCCTCGAGCCCGTGCGCGGCGGTCTCGTGCTCGAGCTCGGCTGCGGCAGCGGCCTCCTGACCCGACACCTCGTCGAGGCGGGACACCGGGTCATCGCCACCGACGCCTCCCCGGCGATGCTGGCGCTCGCACGCGAAACCGCACCGCAAGCCGAAGTGCGGCCGCTCGCGCTTCCCGGCGACCAACTGCCCGAGTGCGACGCGATCGTCTCGGTCGGGCACGTCCTCAACTACCTTCGGGACGAAGCTGCCATCGAGCGCGCGCTCGTCGCCGCCGCCGAGGCCCTGCGCCCCGGCGGGATCTTCGCCCTCGACCTCTGTGACCTCCGCTACGGCGAGCTGCGCCGCGACGAGCCCAGCTCGAGCCGGGTCGCCGACGACTGGGCGATCGTCACGCGCTTCAGCCTTCCGCGCGCGAACCTCTTCGTCCGGGAGATCGCCGCCTTCCTCCGCAACGGCGACGGCTCCTGGCGGCGCGACGACGAGCGCCACGAGAACGTTCTCGTCGACACTGCGGCAGTGCCGGCTCTGCTCAAAGAGCACGGGGTGGGCGCCCGGGTGGCCGAATCGTTCGGCCAGGAAGAGCTGCCCGCCGGGCTGGTGGCAGTCGTCGGCAGGAAGTCGGCCGACTGATGGGCGCGGCCTTCGGTTGGGGCCTTCTGGCCGCCTCCTCCCTCGTGATCGGGGCAATCCTGGCCCTTCTCGTCCCGATCCGGCTGCCCACGATCGGGCTCGTCATGGGCTTCGGCGCGGGCGTGCTGATCAGCGCGGTTGCCTTCGACCTGGTTCAGGAGGCCGTCGAGCTGGAAGCGGCGACCTGGGCGCCGACGCTCGGGATCTTCGCCGGCTGCGGCGTCTTCTATGCCGGCGACGTCTTCATCGACCGGATGGGGGGCGCCGACCGCAAGGACGCGCAGGGAGCCCAGGAGAGCGGGTCGCCGCTCGCAATCGTCCTCGGCACCGTGCTCGACGGCATCCCGGAGTCCGCCGTGATCGGCCTGACGATCTTCCAGGGCGGAGCCGTCGGAGCCGCGTATCTCACCGCCGTGTTCGTCTCGAATTTGCCCGAGGCGATCTCTTCGACCGTGGGCCTCGCGGCCAGCGGCTGGAGGAAGGCCAGGATCCTCGGGATGTGGGTCGGGATCGCGCTGATTTCCGCCCTCGCGTC
>JBIOZO010000291.1:0-8886 GCA_044871215.1 Gaiellaceae bacterium
TCGCTGCGCGACAAGGAGCGCAAGCTGACGCAGAAGAAGCGCGAGCTCGAGGAGAACTGGCGCGCCGAGGAAGGCGCCGGCGAGCAGCCGGAGATCGGCGAGGAGGAGATCGCCGACATCGTCTCGATGTGGACGGGCATCCCGGTCTTCAAGCTGACCGAGGCCGAGTCGCAGAAGCTGATCCGGATGGAGGACGAGCTGCACAAGCGCGTGATCGGCCAGCAGGAGGCGATCGTCGCGGTCTCCAAGTCCATCCGCCGCGCGCGGGCCGGCATCAAGGACCCGAAGCGCCCGACCGGCTCGTTCATCTTCCTCGGGCCGTCAGGCGTCGGCAAGACCGAGCTGGCGCGCACGCTCGCCGAGTTCCTGTTCGGCGACGAGGACGCGATGATCCAGGTCGACATGTCGGAGTACATGGAGAAGCACTCCGTGTCCCGGCTCGTCGGCTCGCCTCCGGGCTACATCGGTTACGACGAGGGCGGCCAGCTCACCGAGGCCGTGCGCCGCAAGCCGTACTCCGTGGTTCTGCTCGACGAGGTCGAGAAGGCCCACCCGGACGTCTTCAACATCCTGCTCCAGATTCTGGAGGACGGGAAGCTGACCGACGCCCAGGGCCGCAAGGTCGACTTCCGCAACACGATCGTGATCATGACCTCGAACATCGGCGCGGGCACGATCTCGAAGAACCAGACGCTCGGCTTCTCCGTCGGCGACGACACCGGGCTCTCGTACGACGAGATGAAGGAGCGGATCATGGGCGAGCTGAAGCGCGTCTTCCGCCCCGAGCTGCTCAACCGCATCGACGAGGTGATCGTCTTCCACAAGCTGACGAAGGAAGAGATCATGTCGATCGTCGACCTGATGATGAAGCGGCTGCGCGACCAGATGGGCGAGCACGAAGCCGTGATCGAGCTGACCGAGGGAGCGAAGGAGCTGCTCGTCGACAAGGGCTACGACCCGACGATGGGCGCGAGGCCGCTTCGCCGTGCGATCCAGCGCTACATCGAGGATCCGCTGGCGGACTTCGTCCTCGGCCGCGAGCTCGGCCCGGGCTCGACGATCCTGGTCGACCGAAAGAACGACGACGAGGTCGACATCACGGTCATCCCGGCCGAGATCACGCCCGAGAAGGTCACGGTCCCGCCCGAGGAGCCCAGCGACTCGGTCGACGAGGAAGAGCCCGAATCGGAGTAATCCCGGCGCCCTGTGGGTAGGCCGCGGGCATGAAGGTTCAGGACGTAGGCCACGCCGCGCTCAGCGGCTGGAAGGGGAAGGTCGCCGACGCCGCTGCGCCCCGGGTGCCGCTGCGCGACGACTACGTGCGGGCCGCGTTCGGCTTTTTCTTCCTCGCGCTCTCGCTGTCGTACTTGGCGAAGACGGCGCGCAGGCTCGCCGAGCGCAGCTAGCCTCGGCGGGTGCCGACGCGCCTCCACGACCGGCCGATCGGCGCGGCCCTCGCCGGTGCGCTCGCGATCTCGTTCTCGGGGATCCTCTTCCGGGCCGCGCACGTCTCGCCGTCGACGGGCGCCTTCTACCGCTGCGCCCTCGCACTGCCGGTGCTCTGGCCGCTGTCATGGCTCGAGGACCGCCGTTACGGCCCGAGGCCGCTCAGGCAGCGCGCACTCGCCTGGCTCGCCGGCATCTTCTTCGCGATCGACCTGGTCGCCTGGCACGAGGGGATCGAGCAGGTCGGTGCCGGCCTCGCGACGGTTCTCGGCAACCTGCAGGTCGTCTTCGTCGGACTGCTCGCCTGGCTGATCCTCGGCGAGCGGCCGTCGAACCGCTCACTCGCCGCAATCCCGGTCGCCCTCTTCGGGGTACTCCTCATCTCCGGGATCTTCGAGAGCGGTGCGTACGGCAAGAACCCGGGGCTCGGCGTCGCTTACGGGATCCTGACGGCGCTCGCCTACTCGGGCTTCCTGCTCGTGCTGCGTGCCGGCAACCAGGACCTGCGGCGCCCGGCCGGGCCGCTCTTCGACGCGACGCTCGTCTCGGCGCTCGGCTGCATCCCCATCGGCCTCGCGATCGGCGACCTCGACTGGACGCCCGGCTGGCCGGCGTGGGGCTACCTGCTGCTGCTCGCGTGGAGCTCGCAGGCGCTCGGCTGGCTGCTGATCTCGATCACCCTGCCGCGCCTGCCGGCCGCGCTGACCTCGGTGCTGCTGACCATTCAGCCCGTGCTCTCCGTGCTCTTCGCCTGGGCGATCCTCGACGAGTCGCCGTCCGCACTCCAGCTCGGCGGAGTCGCGTTCGTAGTCGCCGGTCTACTGATCGTCACGTGGGGGAACAGGGCCACCCGAAAGGCGCCGGAGCCTGGTTACGTGGAGCTCGCGCCGGGACCTCAGGAGTCGCTCGGCTCGTAGTTATCCCGAATGGATCGGCGGGCCTTCATCGCCGGAGCGGCATCGCTGGCCGTCGCGCCGCGCGCCTTCGCGCGCAGCGCGCTTGGGGTCGAGGTCGCCCTCGTCACCGCCGACGAGGAGGCACGGCTCGTCGCGGTCGAGCTCGCGTCGGGCCGCGTCCTCCGCCACGTCGGGACGCTGCCCAAGCCCCGGAGCATCGAGAGCGTCGGCGCGATGGCCGTGGTGGCGCACTCCGAGCTCGGCGCCCTCTCGGTCGTCCGCGGCTCGACGCTGAAGGTCGAGCACGTCGTGCGCGGCCTCGGCGAGCCTCGTTACACGGCTGCGCATCCGGACGGCCGGCACGCCTACGTCACCGACGCGAAGCAGGGCGAAGTGGTCGTGCTCGACGTGGTGCTCGGCAGGATCGTCGGCCGCGGGCACGTCGGGGCGCTCGCCCGCCACCTGACGATTCGTCCCGACGGACGCAGGCTTTGGGTCGCGCTCGGCGCGAAGGCCGAGGAGATCGCCGTCGTCGACGTCTCGCTGCGTACGAAGCCGCGGCTCCTGCGCCGCTTCCGGCCACCGTTCCTCGCGCACGACGTCGGCTGGGCTCCCGGCGGCAAGCTCCTGTGGGTCAGCTCGGGCGACCGCGACGAGGTGGCGGTGTACCGAGCCCGCGACGGCCGGTTGCTGAAGCGTCTCGCCGCGGACGAGCCGCCGCAGCACTTCACCTTCCTCGGCGGACTCGTCTACGTCGCGAGCGGCGAAAGCGGCACCCTGCAGGTTCATCGCGTCGGCGGCGAGCGGCTGCGCGAAACGACCGTGCCGCCCGAGTCGTACAACGTCCAGCAGGCGCACGGCTGGGTCGTGACGCCGGGCCTCGGAACCGGGTCCTTCTGCGTGCTGGACCGGCACGGCCGCGTCCGCTTCCGCAAGACGGTCGCGCGCTCGTCCCACGACGCGTGCATCGTCACGCTTTCGTGACAGTCCCCGTCCGCGTCCGACTCTAGGCTGGCCGGGTGGCGAAGGCTGCGACCCAGTTCGCGTGCACCGACTGCGGCTACTCGGCCGGGCGCTGGTTCGGCAAGTGCCCGCAGTGCGGCGAGTTCGGCACGCTCGTGGAGGAGGCACCCGCCGACGCCAAAGCCGCGGGTCCGAAGGCGACGCTGCGCCTGGTCGACGTCAAGGCCGAGGAGGCCGAGCGGATCCCAACCGGCGTGCCGGAGCTCGACCGCGTGCTCGGCGGCGGTCTCGTCCCGGCGTCGCTGGTGCTCGTCGGCGGCGAGCCGGGCGTCGGCAAGTCGACGCTGCTGCTGAGCGCGCTCGCTGCGATCTCGAAAGACCGGCGCGCCGTGCTCGTGACCGGCGAGGAGTCGTCCGCGCAGGTGAAGCTGCGCGCCGCGCGACTCGGCGGCGCGGAGAACGTCGAGATCCTCGCGGCCACCGAGCTCGACGTCGTCTGCGCGACGCTCGAGCAGGAGCGTCCCGACGTCTGCGTGATCGACTCGGTGCAGACGCTCTACTCGTCCGAGCTCGGCTCGGCGCCCGGCTCGGTCGGCCAGGTCCGTGAGGCAGCGGGCCGACTCCTGCGCGTCGCCAAGGAGAGCGGCGTCGCAACGATCCTTGTCGGACACGTGACCAAGGACGGCGCGGTCGCGGGGCCGCGGGTGCTGGAACACCTGGTCGACTGCGTGCTCCAGTTCGAAGGCGACCGCTACCACGAGCACCGCGTCCTCCGGGCCTCCAAGAACCGCTTCGGCTCGACGAACGAGCTGGCCGTCTTCGAGATGACCGGCACCGGCCTGGTCGGAGTGCCGGAGCCGTCGGAGCTCTTCGGCCGCACGGTCGCGGGCGAGGTTGGCGCCGCGGTCGGGTGCGTGCTCGAGGGCTCGCGCCCGCTGCTGCTCGAGATCCAGGCCCTCGTCGCGCCGACCGACCTGGCGATGCCGCGCCGGGTCGGCACGGGGGTCGACCCGAAGCGGCTGGCGATGATCGTCGCCGTGCTCTCGCGCCACGCCCGGATCGCGCTCGGGCAGGCCGACGTCTTCGTCAACGTCGCCGGCGGGGTGCGCATCGACGAGCCGGGTGCCGACCTCGCGATCGCGCTGGCGATCGTCTCCGCCGCCAAGGGCGCGCCGGTGAAGGAGAAGGTCGCGGCGTTCGGCGAGATCGGGTTGACCGGGCGGCTGCGGCCGGCGACGCAGTCCGAGCGGCGGCTCGAGGAGTGCGCCAAGCTCGGCCTCGTCGCGGCGATCGCCCCGGCGGGCACTCCGGCTCGTGGCAAACTACGCGTACTCGAGGCAGAGACGCTGAGCCAGGCTGCGAAGGCGGGAATCGATGCAGAGCGAGCCGAGCCACGATAGGACCGACCCGAGAATCCCGCCGCCGCTAGGGATCGTCCGGCAGCCGACGCAGCACGACCCTCGACTCGACTCGAAGATCCTCGCCGCAGTCGGCCGCATCGCGCCGGGCACGGCGCTGCGCTCCGCGATCGACGACATCATCCGCTCGCGCGAGGGCGCGCTGATCGTGATCGGCGTGCCGGGTGAGCTTGCGTTCATGTTCAGCGGCGGGATCAAGCTCGACGTCCCGTTCACGCCGCAACTGCTGTACGAGCTGGCCAAGATGGACGGCGCGATCATCGTGAACGAGAGCTGCACCAAGCTGGCGTACGCGAACGTGCAGCTGATGCCCGATCCGACGATCGCCTCGAACGAGACCGGCACGCGCCACCGCACCGCCGAGCGCGTGGCGAAGCAGACCGACGCCCTCGTGATCTCGATCTCGCAGCAGCGCGAGACGGTGACCGTCTTCGTGGGACAGAGCCGGTACCAGCTCGAGCCGATCGCGGACGTGCTCGCGAAGACGAACCAGGCGCTGGCGACGCTCGAGACCTACCGCGCGCGCCTCGAGCAGGTGTTGACGCGCCTGACCGCGCTCGAGTTCCAGAACGCGGTGATGCTCGACGACGTCCTGGTCGTCCTGCAGCGTGCGGAGCTGACGACGCGCATGGCCGAGGAGATCGAGCGCGCGTGCGTCGAGCTAGGTGAAGAGGGCCGGCTGATCCGGATGCAGCTCGAGGAGCTCGTCGCCGACGTGCCCGACGAGAAAGCAGCGCTCGTCTACGACTACCACGCCGAGGGCGGCGCGGCCCGCACGCAGGAAGGCCTCGAGGCGCTCGCCGGCCTGCCGTACAACCAGCTGCTGGAGTTCGAGCTGCTCGCCGTTCTGGGGTATCCGGCGACGGTGAACCCGCTCGACCACTCGGTCGCGCCGCGCGGCTATCGCGTCCTTTCGCACATCCCGCGGCTCCCCGACGGCGTGGTCAAGCGCGTGGTCGCTAGCCTCGATGGGCTGGACGGGATCGTCCGAGCGTCACAGCGCGAGCTGGAGGCGGTCGAGGGCGTCGGCACCGTTCGCGCCCGCGAGATCAGGGAGGGCCTGCGTCGGCTGCAGGAGCACAACCTGGTCGACCGGTACCTCCAGATCTAGGTGTCGCCGCTCGACGGCCTCGCGGTGCCGCTCGTCGGCGCGCCTCTCGCCGGCGGGCCCTCGACACCGGCGCTCGCCGTCGCGGTCTCCGACGCGGGAGGGCTGGGCTTCGTCGCCGCCGGTTACAAGACCGCGGACGAGGTCGCGAGCGAGCTCGAGGAGGTGCGGCGGCTGGTGGGCCGGCCGTTTGGCCTGAACCTCTTCTACCCGGCGCGCGACGAGGTCGACGAACAGGCCCTGACGGCGTACGCGGAGCGGCTCCGCCCGGAGGCGCAGCGCTTCGGCATCGAGCCCGGCGAACCGCGCTGGTCGGACGATGACTGGGACGCGAAGCTCGAGCTCGCCGCGCGCGAGGCGCCGGCCGTCGTCTCGTTCACGTTCGGCTGCCCCGAGCGCGAGGTCGTCGAGACGCTCCGCGCTGCCGGCAGCGCCGTCTGGTGCACGGTCACCTCCGCGGACGAGGCGCGTGTCGCAGCCGGCGTAGGGGCGGACGCGCTGGTCGTTCAGGGCCGCGAGGCCGGCGGCCACCAGGGCTCCTTCCTCGCGGCGGCCGGAGAGCCGCTCCCGACCGTTGGGCTGCTGCGGAAGCTTGCGCGCGCGACCGACCTGCCGCTCGTCGCCGCCGGCGGGATCGCGAGCGGCGAGGCGATCGCCGCAGCGCTCGCGGCCGGGGCCTCTGCCGCGCAGGTGGGCACTGCGTTGCTACTCGCCCCGGAGGCCGGCACGTCGGAGCCGTATCGCGAAGCGCTGCGTGGCGAGCGCCCGACGCGGCTGACCCGTGCCTTCACCGGCCGGCGGGCTCGCGGGCTCGTCAACCGTTTCATGCGCGACCACGACCGCGCGGCGCCGCGCGGCTATCCGGAGGTGCACTACGTGACCGCCCCGATCCGCGCCGCAGCCCGCGCTGCCGGCGACGCCGAGAGGATCAACCTCTGGGCCGGCGAGGCCTACACGCACGCGCCGGAAGCGCCCGCGGCCGAGATCGTCGAGCGCCTTTCGGCGGAGCTGCGGGCAGCGCGCTGACGGGCGTTTTCGACAAAAACCCCTGCAACCGCCGGGTTCCTATCGAAAAAGTGGCTGTTTCCAGCGATTTTTGCTAGGCTTTGAGGGCTTGCCGGCGGAAGCTTCACCCGCCGGCTTCGTTGCGGATAAGCCAACTTCGAACGGGGAGGCACGGCGTTGTACAAGGTCGGCGACAAGGTGGTGTACCCACACCACGGGGCAGGAACGGTCGTCAAGAAGGAATCGCGCGAGGTGCTGGGAGAGAAGCGCGAATACCTGACGATCAAGATTCTCCACAACGACATGACGGTGAACGTCCCAGCCGACAACGCCGACCGGGTCGGGCTGCGGAAGGTGATCGACGAGCAGATGGTCTCGAAGGTGCTGAAAGCGCTCACGGGCGGCGGCACGCAGATGCCGAAGAACTGGAACCGCCGCTTCAAGCACAACCGCGACAAGATGAAGACCGGCGATATCTTCGAGCTCGCCGAGGTCGTCCGGAACCTCTCGCTCCGCGACCACGAAAAGGGTCTCTCGACCGGCGAGAAGCAGATGTTCGTGAAGGCGAAGAAGATCCTCGCCTCCGAGCTGATGTACGCCAAGGACATGGACGAGGACGAGGCGGCCGAGTGGCTGGACGGCGTCCTCGCGCGCGGCGGCAAGAAGAAGACGACCGCGAAGGTCGCGGCCACCGCCTGAGTCCCGCTTGTCGGTCTGGGCCGTTCTCGCTGCGGCAGGTCGCGGCGAGCGGCTCGGCTCCGACCGGCCCAAGGCATTCGCACGGCTCGGCGGCCGCCCGCTGCTCGCCGAGTCGCTCGAGCGGCTCGAGAACTCGGGCTGGATCGACGCGATCGTGATCGCGGCGCCGCCCGAGTGGGAGGAGCCGTCGATCCTCGTCGCCGAGGAGATCGCCGCGACCAAGGTCAGCTCCTGCGTGGCCGGGGGCGAGTCGCGATCGGAATCGGTGCGGCTGGCGCTGGCGGAGGTGCCCGCAGACGCCGCGGTAGTGCTCGTCCACGACGCCGCTCGCCCGCTGCTCCCTGAGGCGGTGATCGAACGCGTGCTCGCGCCGCTGTCCGAAGGCTGGGACGGCGCGGTTCCGACGGTGCCCCTTGCCGACACGGTCAAGCGTGTCGAGGCAGACCGCGTGGTCGAGACGCTGTGCCGGGACGACCTGGTCGCGGTGCAGACGCCGCAGGCGTTCCTCGCCGACGTCCTCCGCCGAGCGGTCGGCGGCGATGTCTCGGCTGCGACCGACTGCGCGTCGCTGGTCGAGGCTCAGGGCGGGCGCGTGAAGGTGGTCGAGGGCGACCCGCGACTGCGCAAGGTGACCGATGCCGCCGATCTCGCGCTCGTCGAGACGTGGCTCGAGCGGTGATCGTCGACTACCACATGCACCTGCGCGACCCGGAGGAGCGCATCGCACACTCGGTCGAGGCGGTCGAGCCGTTCGTCGAGACGGCTCGCGCGCGCGGCGTCGACGAGATCGGCTTCACCGAGCACGTCTACTACTTCCGCCAGACCTTTCCCCTCTGGACCGAGACCTACCAGACGGAGCGCTGCGTCTACGACCTCGACGCGTACGTCGACGCGGTCGTCGAGGCGAAACGGCGCGGCCTGCCGGTCAAGCTCGGGCTGGAGGTCGACTACGTGGGCGAGCGCCAGCCCGAGCTCGCCGAGGTGCTCGAGCCGTACCCGTGGGACTACCTGCTCGGCTCCGTGCACTGGATCGACGGCCGAGCGGTCGACTCCGCGCCCGACCGCGGGCTCTGGGCGGAGGCCGCGGTCGAGGACGTGTGGCGCCGGTACTTCGCCGCGCTCGCCGAGCTGGCGTCGTCGGGGCACGTCGACGTGCTCGCGCATCCTGACCTTGCCAAGATCTTCGGCCTGCGGCCCGAGGGTGCGATCGACTACCCGCCGCTCGATGGCGTCGCGCTCGAGATCTCGACCAACGGCCGCTACAAGCCGGTCGGCGAGCTCTATCCCGACCTCGAGCTGCTGCAGTCGTCGCAGCTGCCGATCACGCTCGCCTCCGACGCGCACGTGCCCG
>JBIOZO010000292.1:0-10249 GCA_044871215.1 Gaiellaceae bacterium
AGGTTCTTCGTCCGGCGCCCCAGTCGGGCGCGGCCGGTGAACTCGACGAAGCTCATCGCTCCTGCTGCACGGCGGCGATGAACTGCTCGCCACCGAGCATGCGGCGGAGCTCGTCCCGCCGATCGTCTTCGCCGAGCCGGTCGATCGTCGTGTGCGTCGGGTCTCCGGGCACTTTCTCGACGCGGAAGTGCCGCTCGGCGAGCGACGCAATCTGCGGCAGGTGCGTGATCGTGACCACCTGCGCGCGCTCCGCCAGCCGGCGCAGCGTCTCGCCCACGGCATGCGCGGTCTCGCCGCCGATGCCGGCATCGATCTCGTCGAACACCATCGTCTCGCCGCCGCCGACGGCAGCGATCGCCAGCGCGATCCGCGAGAGCTCGCCGCCGGAGGCGGTTTCCGCAACGGGCGCGAAAGGCAGCCCGGCGTTCGGGCGGATCAGGAATGAGACCTCGTCGATGCCCGTCGCCGAGGCGGGGCGCTCGCCCAGCTCGACGCGGAACTCGCCGTCGCCGAGGCCGATCCCCCGCAGCTCGGTCGCGACAGCGGTGGCAAACGGATCGGCGGCGTCGCGACGGGCCGCGCGGAGTTCCGCAGCGAGTTCGTCGACCTTGGCCTCGGCCTCGGCCAGCGCTTTGGCCGCCGCCGCGGCCGGGTCAGCCTCGCCGTCGAGCGCCTCGAGCTCGGCCTTTGCCTCCGTGGCCCGCGCGAGCAGTTCCTCGTAGGTCTCGCAGCGGAATCGCCGTCTCGCCTCGGCAATGCGGTCGAGGTGCGACTCGATCTGCTCGAGCCGGTCGGGCTCTGCCTGCAGCGACGCGAGGAAGCCCCGGAGCTCAGAGGCGGTCTCCCGCAGCCGCAGCTCGACGTCGCGCAACTCGTTGCCGGCGCGTTCCAGCTCGGGAGCGAGCCGCTCCAGCGGCGCGAGTGCCCGCTCGGCGAGCGCAGTGAGGCCGGAGGCGCCCTCGCCCTCGTCGGGAGCGAGCGCCTCGGCAGCGGCGGCCGCGCCCTCGGCGAGCTCGGTCACGTGGCGCAGCCGCTCTCGCTCGGCGCGGAGCTGCTCTTCCGTGTCCGGCTCGAGGCCTTCCGTGTCCTCGACCAGCGCCCGCAGCTCCGCGAGGCGCGCCTCCGCAGCGACCGCGTCCCGCGTCAGCTCCTCGTGCCGCCTTCTGGCAGCCCCGAGCTCGCGCCAGGCGAGCCGCAGCGCTGCGCGGCGGCGAAGCTGCTCGTCGCCGGCGAACCCATCGAGCAGGTCGAGCTGGTACGCCGGTCGCGCGAGCCGCCGCTGCTCGAACTGCCCCGACATCGCGACGAGTCGCTCGGCGGCGGCGGCGACGTCCTCGCGCGCGGCGCTCCGGCCCCAGGCATACGCCCGGGTGCGTCCGTCCGGGAAGACTCGTCGGGCGAGGACGAGGCCGTCCTCGCTTTCGGGACGCAAGTCCGCGAGTGCGCTCGTCTCGTCGTCCTCGAAGAACCCCGCCGGCGGGTCTAGCTCGACCTCGACGTACGCCTCGTCGCCGTCAGGCCCCACGAGCGCTGCGTCGCCGCGCGCGCCGAGCAGGAGGCCGATTGCCTGGGCAAGGATCGTCTTGCCTGCACCGGTCTCGCCGGTGATCGCGTTCAGACCCGGCCCAAGCATGAGCTCCGCCTCGCGGATCAGGACGAGGTTCTCGATGCGGAGCCGGCGGAGCACGCCTGGATGCTACGTCGCTCGCGCGCGGGCGGCGACCCGCCGAAATCGCCACGGCGACCCGTTTCTTGTTCACACGCGCCCCTGGGTGGGAGGGGGCTAGGGACGGTACCGGCCAAAGCGCACGACAGCCTGACGTGATCGTGCCGATTGTGGGTCGGTCTCTACTCCGAGACGAAGGTGCGCCGGTAGCGGCTGAAGAACGTGCTCTCCGGCAGCGTCGCGAGCAGGCTGCGCTCGTCCGACAGCCGCGCCTCCACGCCGTCCCCCGGCGCGAGCTCGTGCACCTGCTGGCCGTCGACAAGCACGGTCGCGCTCACGTCGCCCGTGCCGTTCACCACCGTCAGGGCCGACCCGCGGGGGACGACCAGCGGCCGCGCGTGCAGCGAGTGCGGGGCGACGAAGGTGATCGCCATCGCGTCGAGGCCCCACACGAGCACCGGCCCGCCGTTCGAGAGGTTGTAGGCCGTCGAGCCCGACGGCGTCGAGCAGATCAGGCCGTCGCAGGGCTGCGAGCCGAGGTCCTCGCCACCGACCGTCCAGCCGAGCTCGATCATCCGGCCAATCGTGGAACTCGCGACGACCATGTCGTTCACCCCGAGCCAGCGCTCGCTGCCCGCGGAGACCGCGAGCGCGGGCAGCTCCGCGAGCACCAGGTCTCCCGCGAACGCCCGCCGCAGACCGTCTTCCAGGTCGTCGGCCTCGATCGACGTGAGGAAGCCGACACGCCCGAGGTTGACGCCGAGCACGGGAACGCCGGTGCCGAGGAATCGCCGTAAAGCCCGCAGCATCGTCCCGTCGCCGCCGAGCACGACCGCGAGGTCGGCCCCGCCGACGTCCGCGCCGCCCTCGTCCCCGTGCTTCGCCGCCTCCTCCTCCGGCAGCAGGAGCTCGATCCCGCGCTCCCCGGCGACGGCGCGCAGCCGCTCGAGCGCGGCGCCGCTCGTTTCGGGACGGCCGTGGGTGATCACGGCGGCCTCCTTGACCTCAGGCAGTGGCGTCATCGATCCAGTCATCGAGCTCAGCGGGATTCTCCGGCCGCTCGCGTTGCACGAGCTGCAGGAAGAACTCCCGGTTCCCCTTCGGGCCGGGAAGGCCGGAGTCTACGACGCCGGCCACCTGCGCTCCCCACTCCGGTGCGTCCGCCGCCACCTCGCGCAACACCCGCCGCCAGACCTCGGGCTCTCGGACGACGCCACGCGGCGCCTCGCCGCGGCCGGACTCGAACTGCGGCTTCACAAGGACGACCGCCTCCCAACCCGGCGCAGCCAGCGCGAGTGCGGACGGAAGCGCTTTGCGGACGCTGACGAACGACACGTCGCAGACAACGAGGTTCGGCGCGAACGGCAGCTCGGGGATCTCGCGCACATTCGTCCGCTCGAGAACCGTCACCCGCGGCTCATTGCGGATCCGCGGATGGAGCTGCCCGTAACCGACGTCGAGCGCGATCACTCGGGCCACCCCGCGCTGCAACAACACGTCCGTGAAGCCTCCGGTCGACGCTCCGATGTCGAGCGCGTCCCGCCCGGCGACGTCGACGTCGAACGCATCGAGCGCGTGATCGAGCTTCTCGCCCCCGCGCGAGACGAAGCGCGGCGCCTGCGTCACGCTCAGCTCGGCGGACTCGTCCACCTGCTGCCCCGCCTTCCCGTAGCCGGGCACGCGCCCAGCCAGCACGAGCGCCTGCGCTTGGGCGCGGCTCTCGGCGAGCCCGCGCTCGACGAGCAGGACGTCCAACCGCTTTTTCAGGACGTGCGGACCGCGAGCGCGTCGACGATGCCCTCGAGGACGCCCGTGTCGGCATCGACGTTCGCGAGCGCGGCGCGCGCCCGATCCGCAGCCTCGTCGGCGAGCCGCCGCGCGCCGTCGGTGCCCTGCTCGAGCACGTAGCCGTCCTCGTCGAGGATGTCGTCGACCACCTGGAAGAGCAGCCCGAGCTCGTCCCCGAACGCGCGCCACGGACGTTGCTCACCTTCGGGCACCCCGGCGGCCCAGAGCCCGAGCCCGACCGAGGCGGCGAACAGGCATCCCGTCTTCAGCCGATGCAACGAGGCCAGGTCCGACGCCGTGCCGGTGATGTCGAGGTACTGGCCGCCGATCATCCCGAGCGTGGCCTGGGCTAGCTCGCGCCCCACCGCGGTCGTCGGGTAGGAGAGCGCGAGCCGGAACGCCTCCGCCAGCAGCGCGTCGCCGGCGAGGATGCCGACCGCCTCGCCGTAGCGCTTCCACGTCGACGCGTGCCCGCGCCGCTCCGCGTCGTCGTCCAGCGCGGGCAGGTCGTCATGAACGAGCGAGAACGTGTGAACGAGCTCGAGCGCCGCCGCTGCGGGGAGCGCCGTCTCGGCGTCGCCGCCGGCCGCCTCCGCGGTCGCGAGGCAGATCACCGGCCGGACCCGCTTGCCGCCGACCTCGATCGAGTAGCGCACCGACTCGGCCTGCCCCCCGAGCTCCGGCGTCAGCGCCAGCTCGGCCAGGTACGAGTCGACGAGCGCGCGCAGTTCGTCCGTGCCGGTCACGACTCGGCCGCCCGCTTCGCCTGCTGCAGCTGCGTCTCGACTTCCTTCGCGATCTCCGAGAGCTCGGAGAGGATCTCGATCGCTTCGTCAGGGTCCTTTGTCTCCTCGAGCTTCGCGCGCGTGCGCTCGAGCCGGTCGAGCAGCTCCTCCGCGCTCCGCAGCCGCTCCTCGGCAGCGTCGCTCATGCAGCCTCCTTCACGATCCGTCCCAGAATGCCGTTCACAAGTCTCCCAGCATCTTCCGAGGAGTAGCGCTTGGCAAGCGTGACCGCCTGGTCGATCGCGACCTCGGGCGGCACCTCACCGCGGTCGAGCTCGAGGATCGCCATGCGCAGGATGTTGCGCTCGAGCGCGCCGAGCCGGTCGGCGGTCCACTCGTCGGCGGCGGCGGTGATGCGAGTGTCGAGCTGCTCGTGCTGGGCGACCACCGCCTCGGCGAGCTCCCGCGAGAACGGGTCGATCTCGCCTTCGAACAGCGACGCGAGCTCCTGGCCGGTGACGTCCCACTGGTAGAGCAGCACGAGCGCGGTGCGTCGCGCGGCTCGGCGGCCGGCCATCAGGCGATCTCCGCGATCTCGACGTCGACGCGCTCGACCTCGAGGCCCGAGACCTCGGCGAGTGCCCGGCCCACCCGCTCCTGCACCGCATGCGCAAGCTCGCCCAGCGCCTCGCCGTGCGGCGCGACCAGCTCGAGGGACACCGACGCGCGGCCGTCGCCGTGGCGCACGTCGACCGACCGCCGCGGCCGACGTAAGCGAACGCCGTCGACGCTCCGAGTCGCGGTCGCGACCAGGTCGTTGAGCGCAGCCGCCGTCAGCGTGATCGCCCCATCCGGCCCCTCGAAGACGAGCGGCTCGGTCACGATCCCACGATCGCGGGCAGCCGCTCGGCCGCCTCGGCGAGGAACCCGGTCGAGTAACGGCCGCTCGCGAACTCCTCGCTGCGCAGGATGTCGATCGAGAGCTCGCGCGTCGTCGGCACGCCTTCGAGCACGAGCTCGCCGAGTGCCCGGAGCATCCGGTCGATCGCCTCGGGTCGCGTCTCGTCCCAGACCACGAGCTTGCCGAGCAGCGAGTCGTAATGGGGCGGGATCCGATAGCCGTCCTCGATGTGGGTGTCGAGGCGCACGCCCGGCCCGAGCGGCGGGCGGAAGCGCGTCACCGTCCCTGGCGCCGGTGCGAAGTCGTTGCGCGGGTCCTCGGCGTTGAGCCGCACCTCGATCGCGTGGCCCCTGCGCTCGGCCCGGCCGGTGCGCGAGAGCGGCTCGCCGGTCGCGACGCGGAGCTGCTCGCGGACGATGTCCATGCCGGTGACGAGCTCGGTCACCGGGTGCTCGACCTGCAGCCGCGCATTCAGCTCGATGAAGTAGAAGCTGCGGTCCGGCCCGAGCAAGAACTCGAACGTGCCGGCGTTGCGGTAGCCGATCGACTGGCAGGCCCGCTCGGCGGCAGCTTCCATTGCCTCGCGCGTCTCGGCGTCGAGAGCGACCGAGGGCGACTCCTCGACGAGCTTCTGGTGTCGCCGCTGGATCGAGCACTCGCGCTCCCCGAGCGTGAGCACGCCGCCCTGGCCGTCGCAGAGCACCTGGATCTCGACGTGCCGCGCCGGCGAGACCGCCTTCTCGAGGTAGAGGCTGCCGTCGCCGAAGGCCGCCTCGGCCTCCATCGCGGCCATACCGTAGGCCGACTCGAGCTCCTCCTGGCCGTTGACCAGCCGCATGCCCTTGCCCCCGCCGCCCGCCGAGGCCTTCAGCAGCACCGGGTAGCCGACCTCGTCCGCCGCGGCACGAGCTTCGTCGACGGTCGTGGCGCCCTCCGTGCCCGGCACGAGCGGCACGCCGGCCTCGCGCATCTCCATCTTGGCCTGCACCTTGTCACCCATGCGCGCCATCACGTCCGCGTCGGGCCCGATGAAGACCAGGTCGTTGTCGAGGCACGCGGCGACGAACGCCGGGTTCTCGGCGAGGAACCCGTACCCCGGGTGCACCGCCTCGCAGCGGGTCGTGGTCGCGGCAGCGATCAGCGACGGGATCTTGAGGTAGCTCTCGCTCGCGGCGGGCGGGCCGATGCGCACCGCGCGGTCGGCCAGGCGGACGTGAAGCGACTCAGCGTCGGCGGTCGAGTAGACCGCGACCGCCTCGACGTCGTTCTCGTGCAGCGCGCGGATCACGCGGACGGCGATCTCGCCGCGGTTCGCTACCAGCACGCGCTTGAACATCAGACCGCGTCGCGCGGGGGCGCCCCGACCGGCTCGAGCTCGAACAGGAGCTGGCCGAACTCGACGGGCTCGGCGTTGCCGACGTGGATGATTCGGACGATTCCTGCCTGGTCGGCCTTGATCTCGTTCATCAGCTTCATCGCCTCGAGGATGCACAGCGTCTGGCCCTGCGTGACCGTGTCGCCCTCCTGTACGAACGGCGGCGCGCCCGGTTGCGGAGCGCGGTAGAAGACGCCGACCATCGGAGCCTCGATGCGCGTGAGGCCGTCCGCCCGCGGGGGCGGCGGCAAGGGCAGCTCGCCGTCGCCGGCGGAGCTCGCGGCGACCGCGGCGGCCAGCCCGGGATCGAGCTGTTCGGGCGTGCGCCGCACCGAGACCCGCATACCGGACTCCTCGATGGTCACCTCGCCGACGCCCGACTCCTGAACGATGCGCACGAGCTCGCGGATTCGCTCGGCCCGGGCCTGATCGACGCCGCCGGCGCTGAGGCTCTCGTCGCGGCTCGCGCGGCCGCGGATCGACTGCAGCAGCGGCTCGGCCTCCTCGCCGAAGAGCGCGAGCAGCAGCAGCTCCTCCTCGCTCGAGGCGAGACCCTCTGCCTCGGCGCGGAGCGAGTCGAGATCGACGGGTGTCTCCTCGTCGGGCGCGCCGCCCGACAGGGCGACCGCGCGCTTGACCGTCGCATCGATCGGCCCTGGCGGGCTGCCGTAGCGGCCCTCGATCATCGCGCGCAGCTCGTCGACCACAGTCCCGTAGCGGTTGGCCGACAGCACGTGCAGCAGCGCCTGCGAGCCGAGGATCTGGCCGATCGGCGAGGCGATCGGCGGGAAGCCGACCTCCTCGCGGATCCTCGCGAGCTCGTCGAGTACCTCGTCGGTGCGGTCGCCGGCGCCGAGCGCACGTAGGTGCGTGTCGAGCGCGGCGACGAGGCCCGGCGGAACCGTGTGCTCGGCCGCGCGCACGGCGATCCGCGGCGCGAGCGGCGTGACCGGCTCGTCGCCGATGTGCTCGTCGACGAGCTCGGAGGCCCGCCACAGTGCCGGCACGTCGACGCCGGTGTCGAGGCCGAGCCCGGCGAGCGCGGTCGCCAGCGCCTCGCCCGAGATCCGGTGTACGGTGAGCGCGACCGGGTAGACCGCGCAGGCGATCAGGTCGGCTCCGGCGCGCGCCGCCTCGAGCCCGGCGGCCATCGCGTTCCCGCCGGCACCCTGGCAGTAGAGGCCGACGGGCAGGCCGCTCGCCGCCTTCAGCGTCGAGACCAGCTCCTGTGCGGACTGCGGCTGGAGCGAGCTGGCAGGGTCGTGCAGGAGGACCCGCGAAGCGCCGAGCTCCGGCAGCTTGCGCGCCTGCTCGACCAGCGCCTCGGTCTCGTTTCCGTAGCCGGAACCGAAGACGAGCCCCGCGTCGAACTCCTTGCCTGCATCGGTGATCGCCTTGCCCGCCTCGCGCAGGTTCTCGACGTCGTTCAGCGGGTCATGCAGCCGGAAGACCTCGATTCCGCTCTCGGCCGCTGAGGCGACGAAGCGGCTCGCGAACTCGCTCCCGACCGGCCTCGAGCCGACTAGGAAGCGGCCGCGCAGCGCCATCGCCAGGGGCGTCTCGGTGCGCTCGTTGAGCGCCCGAATGCGCTCCCACGGGCTCTCGACCCCGCGCCGTACCGCCGTGTCGAACACGCCTCCTCCGGAGACCTCGAGGTACGCGAAACCGGCCTTGTCGAGGATCTCCGCCAGCCGCAACAACTCGGCCGTCGGCATGTAGCCCGCGAGCGGCTCCTGGCTGAGTAGGCGGATCGTCGTGTCGACCAGCGCGGGCACGAGGCGGAGCCTAGCGCCGTGCTCGTCGCGACGCCGCGACCGCGCGCGTGAAGAAGAGCTGGCCGTCGATCTCTCCCGCCTCGGCGAAACCGACGCGGCGCGCGACCACCAGGGAGGCCACGTTCCCGGGATCGATGAGAAGCGTGGCGACCCTGTGCTCCGTGTCGCGTGCCAGGTGCGCGAGCAGGAGCTGGACCGCGCGGAAGGCGTAGCCCTTCCCTCGCGCGCCCGGAAACAGGTAGTAGCCGACATTGAACTGGCCTGGCTCGAGCCAGTCATGCTCGATGTCGTAGTCGACCCAGCCGACGAGCTCGTCCCCGACCCAGACGCAGGCCACTGGCTGCGGTGTCTCCGCGCCCGGCCCGAGCCACCGGAAGAACTCCTCGTCGCGGCCCTCGATCAGCGCCTGCGAATCCCCGGGCCGTGGTGGCCTCAGCGTCACCACGCCGTCGGTTGCGAACTGCTCGTCGCCGCCACGCACGAGGCGAGAGGCCGCTTAGGCGCGGGAGATGTAGCGGCCCTCGCGCGGGTCGACCTTGATCCGGTCGCCCACGTTCACGAACAGCGGCACCTGGACGACCGCGCCCGTTTCGAGGGTGGCGGGCTTCGTCACGTTCGAGACGGTGTCGCCGCGCACGCCGGGTTCCGTCTCCGAGACGGCCAGCTCCACCGACGACGGGAGCTGCACGCCCGACGGCTTGCCGTCGACCTCGAGCACCTGCACGGTCGAGCTCGGCTCGAGGTAGGGCAGCGCGTCCTCGACGGTCGTGTGCGGCAGCGAGAACTGCTCGTAGGTGTCGGTGTCCATGAACACCACCTCGTCGCCCGAGTCGTAGAGGTACTGCACCTCCTTGACCTCGGTGCGGATGCGCGGAAACTTCTCGCCGGCGCGAAAGGTCTTGTCGACGACGGCGCCCGAGTCGAGGTTGCGCAGGCGCGAGCGCACGAACGCGCCCCCCTTGCCCGGCTTCACGTGCTGGAACTCGAGGATGCGCCAGACCGAGCCCTCGAGCTGGATGTGCATCCCGTTGCGGAACTGGTTGGTGGAGACGGTCTCGGCCACGGCGGGCGATGCTAGCTGACCGTGATCAGATCCTTGCCGAAGCCTGTGAGCACCTCGGGCTCACCCTCGGTGACGATCACCAGGTCCTCGATCCGGATCCCGCCGAGGCCTTCGAGGTAGACGCCCGGCTCCACCGTGGCGACGTTGCCCGCGACGAGCGTGTCGCTCGACTCGCGGGAGAGGCGCGGCGCTTCGTGCACCTCGAGACCCACGCCGTGCCCGAGCCCGTGCCCGAACTTCTCGCCGAAGCCGGCGGCCTCGATCTTCTCGCGCGCGCCCGCGTCGGCGTCCGCGCCGCTGACCCCGGCTCGCGTCGCCTCGAGGCCGGCCAGCTGGCCCTCGAGCGTGGCGGTGTACGCGCGGGTGAGCTCGTCCGGCAGCGGTCCGGTCGCGAAGGTGCGCGTGCAGTCGGCGTTGTAGCCGTCGACCATCGCGCCGGCGTCCACGACGACCGTCTCGCCGGCCTCCACCGTGCGGTCGGTCGGCCGCGCGTGCGGCTTCGCGGAGTTCGGTCCCGAGGCGACGATCGTCTCGAACGCCGGGGCGTGCGCGCCGTGCTCGTAGAAAAGCTCGTCCAGTCGCCGGGCGAGCTCGCGCTCGGTGCGGCCGACGAACCGTTCCTCGGAGAAGTCCGCGTACGCCTTGCTCGTGATCTCGCCCGCGCGCCGGATCGCATCGAGCTCGGATTCGTCCTTTACCGCGCGCAGCGCCTCGACGAGACCGCGCCGCGGGGCGAGCTCGAGACCGCCCGCGCGCAGGTGCTCCCACGAGGAGTAGCTGACCGCGTCGGCCTCGAAGCCGACCTTCCCTTCGAGTAGCTCGGCCAGAGCCGCGATCAGCGACCGCCTGGTCTCGACGAACTCGACGCCTTCCACCGCCCGCGCCGACTCGGCGTAGCGGAAGTCGGTGAAGAGCCGCACGCGGTCGGGCTCGACGTGGAGCGCGGCGTTCGAGCT
>JBIOZO010000293.1:0-4206 GCA_044871215.1 Gaiellaceae bacterium
TCGGCGCCGGAGACCGCCTCGAGCACGCTGTCGCAGAAGGTGACGCCCTGGAGCAGCCGGCTCGCGTCGGCGACGGGGTCCCAGGCCCGCACCTCGGCGCCCTCGGCGAGCAGACGGGAGGCGAGCACGAGCGAGGGCGCCTCGCGAAGGTCGTCGGTGTTCGGCTTGAACGCGAGCCCCAGCAGCGCGACCGTCTTCCCGCGCAGCTTGCCGAGGTGCTTCTCGAGCTTTCCGACGACGCGGCGCTTCTGCAGCTCGTTCACTTCGATCACCGAGCTCAGCAGCTGGAAGTGGTAGCCGGAGTTCGACGCCAGCTGCTTGAGCGCGACGCCGTCCTTCGGGAAGCAGGAGCCGCCCCAGCCGATGCCGGCGCGCAAGAAGTGCGGCCCGAGCCGGTGGTCGAGCCCGACGCCTTCCGCAACCTTCACCACGTCGGCGCCGGTCGCCTCGCAGACGTTCGCGATCTCGTTGATGAAGCTGATCCGCGTCATCAGGAACGCGTTCGCTGCCAGCTTGATCATCTCCGCCGAGGCGACGTCAGCGTGGACGACGGTCGTGTCGAGCGGGTCGTAGAGCGCGGCGACGGTCTTCGCGTCGGCCTCCGTGAACGCACCGACGACCACGCGGTCCGGGTGCATGAAGTCGCGCACGGCGCTGCCCTCGGAGAGGAACTCGGGATTCGAGACGTAGCCGACGTGCGCCAGTTCGCGCGAGTCCAGCGCGGCGCGCACCTTCTCGCCGGTTCCGACCGGCACGGTGCTCTTCATCACGAGGAGCGTCCGTTCCTGGAGCTCGGGCAGCTGTTCGACGACCGACCAGACGGCCGTGAGATCGGCGTCGCCGGAGTAGGTGGGCGGCGTTCCGACGCAGACGAACAGGACCGGCGCGTCGACGACGTCCTCGACGGCGAGCGTGAAGCTCAGGCGCTCGCGGTTGCGCTCGATCAGCTCCTCGAGCTCGGGCTCGTGCAGCGGCAGACGGCCGGCCTCGAGTGCCTCGATCCGCTCGGGCAGCACGTCGCGGACGACCACCTCGTGGCCGAGCTCGGCAAAGCAGGCGCCGGTGACGAGGCCGACCCAGCCGGCCCCGAAAATCCCGATTTTCGGCTTCACGGCCGCGGAGCCTACCGAGGCAGCGGCCGCAGCCCGCGCGCGATCTTCAGCATCGTCTCGTTCGAGAGCGAGTCGAGCAACGTGTTCACGACCCAGTACGTCGCGCCGTTGTCGCGCAGCACGACCATGTGCAGGTGGGAGCCCGTGTAGTAGAGGTCGAACTCGCGCCCGCCGACCCGCTGCGTGAGGCTCTTGTCGCCGAGGATCGGCGCGTCCTTCCAGTCGCTCTCCTGGATGCCCCAGTACTCGTTGTAGCCGGTCTTGAACGTCAGGCGCACGGTCGGCCGTCCGCCGAGCGGGTAGACCCGAACGGGCGTCTCGCCGTAGCCGTTGTCGAGGTTCGAGGCTCGCTCGAGGAACGTCGGGTACTCGAGCGTGAAGGGCACCCGCTTGCGGAGAGCCAGCAGGGTCGAGCGGGTCGCTCCGGGGTCGCGGCGGACGTTCGGCGGCTGCCGCACCGGCGCCGTCGGGATCACCACCGGCGTCAGCTCGCCGTGGAAGGTCGAGCCGACGATCACGGTGAGCAGCGCTCCGTTGCTGTACTTGCGGAGGTTCGCGGGCAACGGCTCGACGTCGGCGCTACCGACGCTCCGCGCCACCTGCTGCGCGGCGATCTTCCCGTTGCCGGGCCGCGCGGGGTCGAAGTAGACCTTCGAGTGGAAGTAGTTCCAGTTCGGCGCGTTGGCCGGCTGGCCGCTGGCGGGAAGGACAGTCGCGTAGCCCTTCTGGCCGAGCAGGTAGCTGGCGTTCGAGGCCGAGCCGGCGACGCCGTTGCCGTTCAGGACCGTCAGCGTCACGTCCTTGGGCGGGATGGTGCGCCGCTTCTTCGGAAGCCTCCGGCCGAGCGCCGTCGCGGTCTGCACCGAGGCCTCGCCGACGTCGGGGTTGAGGAACTGCTGCACCGCGCTCTCGACGTTGCTCTGGTCGGTGGAGAGCTCGTTCTGCCCGGTGATGTTCTGGATCTTGACCTGGAAGACGTGGCCGTTCGGGAGGTTGTAGGCGAAGGACGCGTATTTCTTGATGTCGCTCAGGTTGACCGCACGCCCACCTCGCTCCACCTCCATGTAGTGGTTCTGCGTGATCGTGTTGACGATCCCGAGCACGGTCGAGAGGCCGAGCGTCTTCGCGATCTGCTGCCGGGCCGCGCCGACGAAGAGCTGCTGGCGCGCGAGCCGGTAGAGGTCGGAGTCGGTGTGCCGGAAGCGGACGAAGTCGAGCGCCTGCTTGCCGGTCAGGTGCTGGTAGCCGGGCTGCAGGTTGATGTTCGCGTAGTCGGTCTCGGAGGTGCCGACGTTCTTGTTGTAGTAACGCCGGTCGACGTCGAGCCACACCCCGCCGAGCTTGTTCACGACCCCGATGAAGCCGAGGAAGTTGATCGGGATCAGGTAGTTGATCGGCAGGTTCGTCAGGTGGCGCACGGTCTCGAGCGCGCCGCCGAGGCCGCAGTAGGCATAGGCGCTGTTGATGCGGCCCGTGCCGTAGCCGGTGTCCGGGCCGCCGCCCTTGGCCGGGCAGTAGATCGGCACCTGCAGGTCGCGCGGGAACGAGAGCATCGAGATCGTGTTCGTGACCGGGTCGGCGCGGATCAGCATCATCGTGTCCGAGCGCGAGGGGGCGCTGCCGTCGCCGGCGCGGTGGTCGTACCCGAGCACGAGCGCGATCGCGGCGGACTTCGGCGGATCGAGGCGCTCCTGCGTCAGCTGGCCCTCGGCCGAGGTCGGCCGCAGCAGGGCGACGCTCTCGTGGGCCCAGAGGTAGAAGCCGCCGACGACCCCGACGACGACGACCGTCAAAGCCGCGCCCGCCCAGAGGAGGAAGCGGCCCACGCGGGCAGCCACGCCGCGGTGCGGCGGGGGCGGTTGCCGGTAGAGCGTGACCGGGGTCAGCGCGCCGGGCGGCAGAACCGCGTGGCCGTTCCCGTTGGCCCCGCGGCCGATCCCTTTCTTGAGCGTCGTCCGCATGAAAAAAGAGAACGCCGTCAGGCGTTCGCCGCAAGCCAGGATAGCCGACGCTCCGGGCGGTTACCCGCTGCTACAGGCCTGCGACGGTCTGCGTCGCGAGCCACTGCGCCACCGCCAGCAGGCTGCCCTGCGCGAGGTAGGCGCTGCGCTGCTCGTCGGCGCCGCTGCCCCGCCGGCAGAGGCGCTCGATCTCGCCCAATTCGCGCTCGCAGCCGAGCCGCCGGGCGGCAGGCTCGGCGAGCTCGACGAGCTCGAGCGTGGCCGTGCGCGCGGGCCGCACCTCGTCGCGAGCGAGGTCGATCAGCTCGGCGTCGAGCCCGTAGCGAGCCGCACGCCACTTGTTCTCCTCGACGAGCGTCCGCGGCTGGATCGCCGGCGCTCCTTCGGCCTCGTAGCGCTCGGCCAGAGTTGCGGCGAGCGACTGGATCAGCGCGACGAGCCCGGCCACGCTTTCGAGCCGCGTCTGGCCGTCGCAGATCCGCACTTCGATCGTGCCGAGCTTCGGGTGCGGCCGCAGATCCCACCAGATGAACGTGTAGTCCTCGAACGATCCCGTTCGGACGCCGCGCTCGACCAGCAGCTCGAACTCCTCGAAGGACGAGAATGCGGGCGGGAGCCCGCTGCGCGGGAAAGCGTCGAACAGCTTCACGCGCGTGGAAGCGAGGCCGGTGTCGCGGCCCTGCCAGAACGGCGAGTTGACCGACAGCGCGAGCAGCTCGGGCAGCCAGGTGCGCAGACCGTTCGCGACGGCAATCGCCTGCTGGGCGCTCTCGAGGCCGACGTGGACGTGGAGGCCGAAGATCAATTCGCGCTCGGCGACCCACTGCATGGTTTCGATCAGCTCCTGGTAGCGCGGCTCCTCGGTGATCTCCTGGTGCTCGTAACGCGAGAATGGATGCGTCCCCGCCGAAGCGATCAGGGCGCCGCTCTCGGCCGCGGCATCGCGGAGCTGCGCGCGAAGGCCTCGCGCCTCCTCGATCGCCTCGGGCACCGACTCGGCGACGTGCGTCGCGACCTCGACGATCGACTGCATCAGCTCCGGCTTGACGCGCGGGTCGCCCCCGACCGCGTCGCAGACCTCGTCGAAGCGCGAGCTCAGCTCGTACGACTCGCCGTTGACGAGCTGGAACTCC
>JBIOZO010000294.1:0-2026 GCA_044871215.1 Gaiellaceae bacterium
CGCTCGCGGCGATCGCCGACGAGCACGACGCCGCCGCGCTGGTCATCGGCTCGCGCGGCCTCGGCCGGGTCAAGTCGAGCCTGTTCGGCTCGACGTCGCGCGAGCTGCTGCGGCGCACGCACCGCCCCGTCCTCGTCGTGCGGGCGCCCGAGTAGAGAGGAGCCCTCGCATGTGCCGCTGGAACGCCTTCTTCGGGCAGCCGATCGCTCCCGACGAACTGCTCTACCGCACGAAGCACGGCCTGATCGACCAGAGCCTGCATTCACGCATGGGCGTCGAGACCACGAACGGCGACGGCTTCGGTCTGGGGTGGTACGCCGAGGGCAACCCGATCCCCGGGCGCTACCGCAGCGTCACGCCGGCGTGGAACGACACGAACCTGCGCGACCTCGCCTCGCACATCCAGTCGCGGCTCTTCCTGGCCCACATCCGCGCCACGACCGGCACGCCCGTGCAGCAGACCAACTGCCATCCGTTCCGCCACGACCGCTGGCTGTTCGTGCACAACGGCGTGCTCGACGGGTTCCACAGCTACCGGCGCGAGCTGCTGCTCGCGGTCGATCCGGCCTACTTCGACGGGATCGCCGGTTCGACGGACTCCGAGACGCTCTTCTACCTCGCGCTCACGTTGGGCCTGGAGGGCGACCCGCTCGGGGCCGTCGAGCGGGCGGTCGGCCTCGTGGAGGCGGTCGGACGCGACCACGGCGTCGAGTACCCGGTGCAGATGACGCTCGGCTTCAGCGACGGCGAGCGGCTGTGGGGCGTCCGCTACTCGAGCGAGGGCCGCTCGCGGACGCTGTACGTGTCCGCCGACGCGCGCACCGTGCAGGCGCTGCATCCGGACGACGATCGCTTCGCGCGGTTCACCGACGAGGACCGCGTGATCGTGTCCGAGCCGCTGTCGGACCTGCCGGGCCTGTGGATCGAGGTGCCCGAGGCCACCGCGCTGATCGTCCAGCGCGGTCCGGACGAGCACCGCCCGTTCAGGCCGCAGGCTCCGGAGCGCCGAGCCGAGGCGGAGCGCTCGCCGGCTGTTCCTGGAGCGTCCAGCGCCAGCCGCTGAGCAGCGCGTGCAGCGCCGCCGCGCCGATCACCGGCTCCGGCGGCAGCGGCAGCTGCGGCGGGCTCAGGACGAAGCCGCGCGTCTGCGGCCCGCCGAGCCCCCCGTGGAAGGAGATGAGCTCCTCGAACGCGCACCCCTCGTCGAGCGCCTCGTCGTAGAAGCTGCCGACCATGACGTCGGGCGCGTGCGCGAAGCCGTCGGTCCGGCGCAGGTGCCGGCCGGCGGTCGGCGAGAACGGCGCGAGCGGGTCCAGGCCCTCCACGCGGCCCTCGTCGAGGTAGTTGATCCCGCCGGGGCCGAGCACCACGGCGCCGTGCTCGCCGGAGCGCACGAGCACCCAGCCGATGTGCGGGTGCTCGCGCAGCGCGCGCAAGAGGTCTGGATGGCGCTCGGAGATCTCCTCGAGCGTCATCCGGCCCTGGGACTCCATCAGGTAGACGAGTCCGAGGTTGCCGGAGCCGAGCACGACGACGTCGCGATCGGAGACGTCGTTCTTCGGCCGCTTCTTCGCCGTGTGGCCGGTCGCCTCGTCGACGGCGTGGCGGACCATCGCGTCCTGCTCGTCGCCGCCGGCGAGGCCCGTGACCCGGCCGCGCTGCAGCGAGCGCTCCACGAGCTCGTCGAGCCCGTAGCCGTTGCGCTGCTTGAACGTGGCGCCCTGCGTCTGGCCGTGGTCGGAGAGCACGACGATCTCGTACGGGCGCGGCGCGTAGCGGCGGGCGCGCGCGATGCGGCCGAACTGCTGGTCGAGCTTGCGCAGCGCCTCCAGCGTGTCGGCCCGGTAGAGGCCCGAGTGGTGCGCGACCTCGTCGTAGCTCGAGAACGTCGCGTACACCGCGGGCCGCCCGCGCATCATGTCGGTGAGGACGCCGAAGACGATCAGGTCGCGGACGACCACGCACATGCCGGCCCGGATGACCGGATAGGCGCCGCCCCGGTGGCCACGCGGCCGGACGTCGCGCC
>JBIOZO010000295.1:0-3284 GCA_044871215.1 Gaiellaceae bacterium
GACGCGACGCTGCTCGTCCACGCCCGCCGCACCGGGATCCTCGACGAGGAGCACCGGAAGCGGATCTTCCACATCCGCAACCCGCAGTCGGAGCGAACGTTTCTCGTGGACGGCAAGGTCGCCGGCGTCTGGCGCTTCGAGGACGGGCGCGTGACGCTCGAGCCATTCGGCCGCCTGCCGCGAGGCGCGCGCGCCGAGTTGGAGGAGGAGGCCGAGCGCCTAGCCGCGTTCCACGCGTGAGCCGCCCACGATCGCGTCGCGGCCGTCCGCGAAGCGCACCCAGGCCTTGCCCTTGCCGTCGTAGTCCGGCGACCAGACGACGAGCGTCGCGTCCTCGCCGCCGACGCGCACCGGCTCGGTGCCCTCGGGCTCGGCGCCTCGCCAGACGCGCACGAACGGGTTCTCCTCGAGCTCACGGCCGATCGTCGTTTCGTCCGTGTGCCCCGGCAGCACCCGCGTCTTCGCCGGCAGCTGCATCAGCACGTCCATCACCGAGCGCTTGATCTGCGCGAAGTCACCTCCGCCGACGGCATCCTTGAAGAGCACGTCGCCGCTGCAGCAGAGCTGGTCGTTGACGACGAAGGCCAGGTGGTCGTCCTTGTGGCCGGGCGTGGGGAGTGCGCGAATCGAGAGACCGCCGGTCTCGAGATCGCCCTTCACGACCTTGCAGTCGTACCGGCCGCGGATCGCGTCGTCGCCGGCGACGTGGTCGGCGTCAGCGTGCGTGGTCAACAGATGCGTCACGCGTAGGCCGTGCCGGGAAACCGCGTCGAAAAGCGGACGGAGTGGCGCGCCGGAGTCGACGAACACGCCGGTCCCGCCCTCCCGGTCCCCGATCAAATAGGCGTTCGAAAGCCAGTCGGGATGCATGCTCCGCTCGACGATCACCGTCGCTAGGCTAAACGCTCCGCTCACCGAGGAGGACGAATGGCCGGTCTGATGTCACGCGCGTCGCTGGTGGTGAAGTCGAAGTTCTCGAAGCTGCTCGACCACGCCGAGGACCCGGGCGAGACGCTCGACTACTCGTACGAGAAGCAGCTCGAGCTGCTGCAGAACGTGAAGCGCGGGATCGCCGACGTCGTTACCGCCAAGAAGCGGCTCGAGCTCCAGGAGACGCAGCTCCAGCAGAGCCTCGTCAAGCTCGACGCGCAGGCGCGCGAGGCGCTCGCCGCAGGCCGTGAGGATCTCGCGAGGCAGGCGCTAGAGCGCAAGTCCGGCCTGCAGCAGCAGCTGCAGTCGCTCGACGAGCAGACGACGCAGCTCGAGCAGCAGCAGGAGAAGCTGATCGCCAGCGAGAAGACGCTTTCGGCCAAGGTCGAGGCCTTCAGGTCGCAGAAGGAGACGATCAAGGCTCAGTACTCGGCCGCCGAGGCGCAGGTGCGGATCGGCGAGGCGGCGACCGGGATCGGCGAGCAGATGGCCGACACGGGCCTCGCGATCCAGCGGGCGAAGGACAAGACCGACCAGATGCAGGCGCGTGCCTCGGCGATCGACGAGCTGACGACGTCAGGCGCGCTCGAGGACTTCACCTCCGATCAGACGCAGCTGGACCGCGAGCTCGGCGCAATCGCATCGAAGTCGCAGGTCGACAAGGAGCTCGAGCAGATGAAGGCCGAGCTCGGATCAGGCGACGCCCCGAAAGAGCTGTCTCAGTGATCGTCCGCGTGATGGGCGAGGGCCAGTTCGAGATCGACGACGAGGTCGCGAAGGGCCTGAACGACCTGGACGAGCAGGCCGAGCAGGCGCTGCAGTCGGGCGACCAGGAGCGACTGGCGGAGCTGCTCGAGCGCATGGCCGAAGCCGTGCGCACGAACGGCGCCCGCGTGCCGGACGAGGACCTGACGCCCTCCGAGGGGATCGTCCCGCCGCCCGACCTGACGCTCGAGGAGGCGAAGGAGCTCTTCGAGGGCGAAGGCCTGATCCCGGACCTGCCGGCGGCGTAGGCTTCGGCTTCGTCGGACGGTTGGTCCGAGCTCAGACCGGCGCGTCGAAGACCGCGAACCAGCGCGTGAGGTCTTCCTCGATCGGCAACTCGCGCTCCAGCTTCGCCTTCAGCTCCAGCTCCTCGGCGTTGTCCCGCTCCTTGCCGTCGCCCTTCGGGACGAAGGGCCAGAACTTCCCGCGCTTGAAGCCGTAGATCCAGAACACCCGCCCGCCGTCGAAGCCCTTGCCCTCGAACGGGAAGACCGCCGCCAGCAGCTGTGGGCCGAAACCGCGCGACTGCAGCTCGGACGCGACCAGGTGCACCGTCGTGACGAGATCCTCGAAGTCGCCGTCGTGCACGACCAGCCACTCGAAGCCGAACTCGTCCGACGTCCGCGAGACCTTCGAGCCCGACTCGACGGCGACCGCGTCCAGCAACTCCTGCAGCTCGTTCTCGACCCGCACGAACTCGCCGGCCGACAGTGACTTGAAGCACACCCCGGCCGAGCCGGCGGGCTTCAGCTCGAGCTCGGTCTCGAGCGTGATCCTCGCCGTCGAGATTGCGAACAGCCGCTCGCCGGCCGCGTCCTTGAGCTGCTTGCGCCCGAAAAGGACGTCGCGCAGGCCCAACGCCTACGCGACCGGCCGGCCCATCTCGCGCGAGATCTCGGCGAGCGCGGCAAGCCGCTTCTCGAGCGGCGGGTGCGTCATGAACAGCTCGCCGCCCCGTTTGCGCCAGTTGGTCGGGATGATGAAGAAGGCGTTCATGCCCTCGACCTGGCGCAGATCCTGCTGCGGAATCTGGGTGATCCCGCTCGCGATCTTCTGCAGCGCGCTCATCAGATGCTCGGGCGCGCCGGTGATGAGCGCCGAGCCGCGATCGGCGGCGAACTCGCGGTAGCGCGAGATAGCGAGAATCAGGATCTGGCTGAGGAAGTAGGTAATGACTGAGACGACGAGCACGACCAGCCAGACGGGGACGGAGTTGTTGTTGTCGCGGTTGCCGCCGAAGCCGCCGAACATCCCGCTGTAGAGCCCGACGCGCGTCAGCAGCGCGGCGACCATCGCGAAGAAGCTGGCCACGGTCATCACGAGCACGTCGCGGTTGGCGATGTGCGAGAGCTCGTGCGCGAGCACGCCCTCTACCTCCTGCGGCTCGAGCCGGTTCCAGAGTCCGGTCGTTACCGCGACGGCGGCATGCTTCTGGTTGCGGCCGGTGGCGAAGGCGTTGGGGACGTCGCTCTCGATGACGGCGACGCGCGGCTTGCGCAGGTCGGCCATCGCGCAGAGGCGCTCGATCATGTCGTGCAGCTCCGGCGCCTCGTCACGTTCGACGACCTTGGCGCCCGAGGCCCGCAAGG
>JBIOZO010000296.1:0-3162 GCA_044871215.1 Gaiellaceae bacterium
AGTCGAACTTCGGCACGAACATGGGGCCCAGCTCGGCGGGCGCGATCGGCTGGATGCAGTTCATGCCGTCTACCTGGGAGCGCTGGGGCGTCGATGCCGACGGCGACGGGATCGCCAACCCGTGGAGTCCCGACGACGCGATCGCCGCGGCGGCTCGCTACCTGGCCGCGTCCGGCGGCGGCAGCGACATCTCGCGCGCCGTCTTCTCGTACAACCACGCGCAGTGGTACGTGGACGAGGTGCTGCAGCTCGCGCAGTCGTTCGGCACCGGCGGCCTCGATGCGACGTTCACGGCCGACCCGATGCGCGCGTCGTTCGCGGAGAACACCGAAGCGGTCGCGGACGCAAAGCAGCGACTGGAGCGCGCCCAGCGCGACCTGCGCGCGCTCAGCCGGCGCGGCAACGCCCTGAGCCGGCGCGCCGCGTCCGCGTCCTTGCTCTCCGCGAAGCTCGAGCTCGACCAGCGCGCGGTTCGCTTCGGCGTCCGCGTCGAGGCGGCCCGGACGCGGGTCGCACAGCTCCAGGCCGCTCTGGCGACGGCCCGCCAGGAGCTCGTGCTCGCCCACGACCGCGCGCTTGCGGCCTCGTTCGCGCAGGCCGGCAGCGGCTGGGGCGCAGGGCCGGCGTACAACGGGCAGTACGTGTTCCCGGTCGCCGGCGGGCTGTCGGTCGTCTCGGTCTCGCACCATCACCACGACTACCCGGCCGCCGACATCGCGGCTCCCGAGGGCTCGCCGATCTACGCGCTCGCCAACGCCACCGTCCTCGACGCCTGGTCGACGCCGAACGGGCGCTGCGGAATCGGGATGACGATCGACACGCTCGATGGCCAGGAGTGGACGTACTGCCACATGTCGTTCCTCGAGCCCACGGTCATGCCCGGCACCGAGCTTGCGGCCGGCGCCCAGGTCGGCCTGGTCGGGATGACCGGGCACGCAACGGGGCCGCACCTGCACCTGCAGCTCGACCCGACGACCTCGTACCCGCAGCAGCAGCCGTGGTTCCAGAGCTTCGCCGGCGTCGCCTTCCGCTGGCAGGACGCCGGACCGACCGACTCGATCGGCGCCGGCGCTCCCGCTCGGGTGTTCGCGGTCGTCCCGACGAAGACGGAGGCTTCGAATGTCGTTCTCTTCACCCGGTAGGGGGATGACAACCCGCCTCTCCGCTGCCGAAGGGAGAGACATGGCGGTCCGGCTAGCGGCGCTCCTGCCACGCGCGGTCATCGTGGCGATCATCTGGGTTCTCGGCACGGCGGCGTTCACGCTGGCCGCCGACAACACGATCGTCGGCCCGGCCACTCCCGATCCCGCCACCGGCGCGGCCAAGGCACAGACCGAGCTCGTGGTCCCGTCGGTCAGCGGCCAGGCCTACGTCTTCGCGAAGGGCATCCTCGAGGACGCCGGCTTCGCGTGGCGCGTCGTCGGGTCCGTGCACGGCTTCTCCTCGAACCGCGTCATCACGCAGAGCCCGTCCGCCGGGACGCGCGTGCTCGACACCGGTGCCCCGACCATCGTTCTCCGCCTCGTGCGCGGCCCGTACGCGCAGCTCGGCCGGCCCGTCGACGTCTCGCCCTACCGCGGGACGGTCGTGCGCCTCGCTGGCCTCGCGAGTGTGACGACTCCGGCGGCGAAGCCCCCGACGGCGAAGCCGAAGGCAAAGGCCGCGCCGAAGCCGAAGGCTAAGCCCGTCGTGAAGACGACGGTCAAGCCCGCCGCCCGCCCGCCCGCGTTCACCGCTGCGGGTGCGCCGAAGGAGCCGCTTGACGAGATCTCCCTGCCCGCCCGCGCGCTACGCCTTCAGCACTGGGCCGTTAACCGGCCGAAGACGGGCGCGAACGTGCGCCACTGGCTCTACCAGCATGCCTGGATCGTCACCGGCGCCCAATTCGGGTGGTGGCACGGCGCGCAGGCGCTGCAGACGCTGATCGCCGTCGACCGGCAGCTCGAGCGCCAGTGGGGCATCGGGGGCAAGAGCCAGGCCGTCGCCAGCGCTGCGCTCGCCCAGGTCAGCCGCAAGGCGAAATGAGCCGCCTCCGCTCGGAGCGGGGCTACTCGCTCATCGAGATGCTCGTGGTGATGGCGATCATGGGCATCGTGATGACGAGCCTGACCACGGTGTTCGTGCAGGCCTCGAACTCCGAGACGGACATGAACAACCGCTTCCAGGCGCAGCTCACCGCCAAGCTCGCACTCGACAAGATGCGCCGCGAAGTGCACTGCGCCAGCGTGGCCACTCCGACCGGCACTAGCTCATCGGTGACGATCACGCTCCCTTCGTACTGCAAGACGGGCAGCGGGTCGATCACGTGGTGCACGCGCAGCGTCGCAACGAACCGCTACGCCCTCTACCGCGTGGTCGGCTCGACCTGCACCGGCGGCACCAAGTGGGCGGACTACCTCGCTCCGAGCGCAGGCGCCGCGGTCTGCTCGGGTGCGCTGTGCATCTTCAACTACACGGCCCAGTCGACCTCATCGCTGGCGAAGCTGGCCGTCGACTTCCCGGTCAACGTCAAGCCTTCGAAAACGGTCGACATGTACGAGCTCAAGGACGACCTCGTGCTGCGCAACAGCAGTCGCTCTTAGGTCTACTCGTTCGAGGGAGCGAACGGCGCTCGGGGAGCGCCGATGCACTCGCCATGCGGCTGTGGCAACGCCTGCGAGGGCGTCTTCAGAGCGAGCGCGGGATGGCGCTCGTGATGGCGGTAGGAATCACGTCGGTGCTCGGGATCGCCGGCACGACCGCGATGGTCTACACGAATTCGGCTGCACAGCAGTCGCAGCAGAGCAGCTCGCGCCAGAGCGCCTTCACGCTCGCCGAGGCCGGGATCAACAACGTGATGTCGATCCTGAACCTGCCCACGAACAACGCGCTGGACCCGGACACGCTGCCCAAGTGCACGAACAACAGCACGAAGTACTCGGACGCGACCGCCGACCGCACCTCGACGTCGACCTGGCTCAGCTACACGACCAGCGGGGGCACGGCCTACTACTGCGGCACGCTCATCCGCTCGAGCGCCCTCTGGTACGTCACCGCGATCGGCTCGACGCGCAATCCCAACCGCGCCTCCAGCACGGTCACGAAGACCCTCGAGGCGACGGTGACCGTCACGCCTTCGCTGACGCAGCCGCTCAACAACCCGGTCTGGGACTACCTCTACGC
>JBIOZO010000297.1:0-6987 GCA_044871215.1 Gaiellaceae bacterium
CGCGCGGAACGGCTCAGCCGATCTGCTTGCCGAGCAGCTCGACGACCGAGCGCACCTCGGTCGCGAACTCGCCGAACTCGGCGGTGGGGATCTGCTGCGGGCCGTCGCAGAGCGCCTCCTCGGGCGCAGGGTGCGACTCGACGATGATCCCATCCGCGCCGACCGCGGCCGCGGCACGGGCCAACGGCAGCACCAGATCGCGTCGGCCCGCCGCGTGGGACGGGTCGACGATCACCGGCAGATGCGTCTCGTGCTTCAGCACGGCGACCGAGCCGAGATCGAGCGTGTACCGAGTCGTCCGCTCGAACGTCTTGATCCCGCGCTCGCAGAGGACGATTCGCTCGTTGCCTTCGCGCGCGACGTACTCCGCAGCCATCAGCAGCTCCTCGACGGACGCCGACGGTCCGCGCTTCAGCAGCACCGGCTTGTCGGCGCGGCCGACCTCGGCGAGGAGCATGAAGTTCTGCATGTTCCGCGCGCCGATCTGGATCACGTCGGCGGCGTCGAGGACTGCGTCGACGTGCCGCGGGTCCATCAGCTCGGTGACCACCGGCAGGCCCGTCTCCTCGCGCGCCTCGCGCAGGATCGTCAGCGCGTCCTCACCCAGCCCCTGGAACGTGTACGGGGACGTCCGCGGCTTGAAGGCGCCGCCGCGGAGCCAGGTCGCGCCGGCGTCGTTCACCGCCCGAGCTGTCTCCAACGTCTGTTCCCGGTACTCGACGGTGCACGGCCCGGCGATCAGCCCGAAGAAGTCGTCCCCGATCTTGCGTCCCTCCACGTCGATCACCGTCGGGTCGGGCGAGACCTCGCGCGAGACCAGCTTGTACGGCTTCAGGATCGGCAGCACCTGCTCGACGCCGGGGTAGCCCTCGAGCGGAAGCGTCGCCAGCAGCTCGCGCTCGCCGATCGCGCCGATCACGGTCGACTCGCGCCCGCGCGTGACCCGCGCATCCACCCCGGCCTCCTGCAGCCGCGCGAGCACATGCTCGGTCTGGTCGGCGGTCGCGCTCGCGCCCATCACGATCAGCAGCTCGGGGGACCCGTTCGTCGCCATCGGAAGCAGTAAAGCTAGTTGCGATACTGAGCCCCATGCGGATTTTCAGCGGGATCAGGGCCTCCGGCGCCAAGACGCTGGGCAACTACAGCGGCGGCTTCCGCCAGTACGTGGCCACGCAGGAACAGGGCGAGGCCTTCTTCTGCATCGTCGACCTGCACTCGATCACCACCCCGTTCGACCCCAAAGAGCTGCACGAGGCGACGCTCGACCTGGGCGCGATGCTGTTCGCGACCGGCCTCGACCCGGAGCGCTCGACCGTGTTCGCGCAGAGCCACGTCACCGCCCACCCCGAGGCGGCATGGCTGCTGAGCTCGGTGACGAGCTTCGGCGAGTTGCGCCGGATGACCCAGTTCAAGGACCGCGCGGCCGAACAGGACTTCGTCTCGGCAGGACTCTTCACCTACCCGGTGCTGATGGCCGGCGACATCCTGCTCTACCAGACGGATCTCGTCCCGGTCGGCGACGACCAGCGCCAGCACGTCGAGCTGACCCGCGACATCGCCGAGCGCTTCAACCAGCGCTTCGGCCAGACGTTCGTCGTGCCCGAGGTCTCGATCCCGGCCGACGGCGCGCGGATCAAGAACCTCCAGGAGCCCGAGCGGCTGATGTCGACCACGCGCGGCGCACCGCAGGGGGTCGTCCGGCTGATCGATCCGCCCGACGTCGTGCGCAAGAAGTTCAAGACGGCGGTCACCGACTCGGGCAGCGAGGTGCGCCACGACCCGGCCGAGAAAGCGGGCATCTCGAACCTGATCGAGATCATGGCGGTCGCTACCGGCGACTCGATCCCGGCGATCGAGTCGCGCTACGACGGCCAGGGCTACGGGCAGTTCAAGCAGGACGTTGCCGAGGCGGTCGTCGACCTGCTCGGGCCGATCCAGCAACGCTACGAGGAACTGCGCGCGGACGAGCCGCAGCTGCGCGAAATGCTTGCCCGGGGCGCCGAGAAGGCACGCGAGGTCTCCGGCCCGACGCTCGAGCAGATGTACGAGCGGATGGGGTTCGTCAGGCCGTAACCGGCTCCACGTGTAGCGAAGTGGATATGCCGGTGGACGCCGCTCCCGCGGTCGTTTAGGTTCGCCCCCGACGGCAGGAACACAACTTGGGGGAGGAGCCGAATGAAGGGGAGAGCGCGGATGATCGCCGCCGTCCTCGCCGTGGCCGGACTGTCGGCCGTGGTGGTGCTCGGAGCAACGGCGACCGCGAACACGCACAGGACCGCGAGCGCCCGGACGACGCAGTCGCCGAGCGCAGGCCCGCCGAACTGCGGGCTGCGGCACGGTACGAAGCACGTCGTCTACCTGATCTTCGACAACGTCCACTTCCTGCGGGACAACCCGAACGTCCCGTCGGACCTCGAGCAGATGCCGCACCTGCTGAACTTCATTCGCGGGAACGGCACGCTCCTGACGAACGACCACACCGTCCTGATCTCACACACGGGGAACGGGATCCTTACGAGCCTCACCGGGATGTACTCCGACCGACACGGCCAGGCGGTGGCCAACTCCTACCGGTACTTCAAGAACGACGGCTCGGGCACGACCCTGTCCTCGAGCTCGTTCAAGTACTGGACCGACCTGACGGACGACGTCAACATACCGCCGTTCGACGCGAACTACAACATGGTCAACGCCGACAGCGGCACGAACAAGAACGCTCCGGCGCCGTGGGTCCCGTACACGCGGGCCGGGTGTGACTGGGGCGCGACGGCGCTGGCCAACGTCGTGCTCGAGAACACCGGCACCGGCCCGGCCGGCGACATGACCAAGGTGTTCGGCGCCGGCTCGCCGGAGTGGCTCGAGGCGCAGGCCTCGAACGCCTCTCCCTCGGGCACCGCGGCGCGCAACCTCGCGCAGACCGACTTCGTGGGGCTCGCGATCCACTGCGCGCAGAACAAGAAGAGCATCTGCCACGACAACGCGAACGCGAAGCCCGACCAGCTCCCCGATGAGCCCGGCGGCTACACGGGCTACCAGGGCCTCTTCGGCGGGAAGTACGTCAACCCGGCGATCTGCGCCTCGAACCCGTCGAACTGCACCAACGCGACCGCCAACGGGCAGCTCGCGCTGAAGAAGCTCGACGGCACGCCGATCACCGACCAGTTCAACCAGCCGGGCTTCCCGGGCTTCGACGGCCTCTTTGCGTCGACGACCCTGTCGTACGTGGCGCAGATGCAGGAATCGGGCATCCCGGTCACGTTCGGCTACATCTCGGACGCGCACGACCAGCACGGCGTCGCGGGTGAGATCCACGCCACCCGCGGCCCGGGCGAGGCCGACTACGTCCAGCAGCTGCACAACTACGACGTCGCCTTCGAGCAGTTCTTCAACCGGCTCGCGGCGGACGGGATCAACAAGTCGAACACCCTCTTCGTGTTCAACGTCGAGGAAGGCGATCACTTCGCCGGCTCGATCCCGACTCCGGCCGGCTGCGACGGCGTCACCGTCCCGTGTCACTACAGCCTCGTCGGCGAGGTCAACGGCAACCTGCAGGGCCTGCTCAAGACCCAGCAGGGCGTCACGACCCCGTTCACGATCCATTCCGACATGGCGCCGACGCTGTACCTCACCGGCAACCCGGCGCGAACGTCGGCAACGGCGCGCACGTTCGGCCGGGCGGTCGGGGCGCTGCGGGCGACCAACCCGTACACCGGGATCAACGAGAACATCACCGCGGCGCTGGCCGACCAGGTGGAGGAGAAGACGCTCCACATGGTCACCGCCGACCCGCAGCGGACGCCGAACCTGACGATGTTCGCGTTGCCCGACTACTTCCTGTTCGCGAGCTCGGCTCCGTGTGACGAGGGCGGCACGACGCCGTCGTGCATCACCGTGCCGACGACGCCTCCGACGAGCACGTTCGCGTGGAACCACGGCGGCATCCAGCCCGAGATCGGCACGACCTGGCTGGGGATCGTCGGGCCGGGCGTGAAGAACGGGGCGACCGACTCGTCCACGTGGGCCGACCACTCGGACACGCGCCCGACGATGCTGAACCTGGTCGGGCTCGACGACACCTACGTGCACGACGGCTCGGTGCTCGCGGGCGAGCTCGAGAAGTCGCGGATGCCGCACTCGGTGAGGCGGAACCTCACGACCTACCTCGCGCTGCGGAGCGCCTACAAGCAGCTGAACGCGCCGTTCGGCCTGTTCGCGATGAGCACGCTGCAAGCGTCCACGCGGGCGATCAAGAGCACCGACGACGCCCGGTACAACTCGATCGAGGATCAGATCGCGACGCTCACCACGTCGCGCGACACCCTCGCCTCGTCGATCAAGAACGCGCTCGACTCGGCGTTCTTCGGCGGTGGAACGTTCGACGTCAGCCAGGCGAACTCGTGGATCGCCCAGGCGAACGCGTTGATCGTCCAGGCGCAGGCGATGGCGGCCTCGACCTGAGCGAATCGACCTCGGAGGGCTCGAGCTCGCGCCACCGGCCGGGCTCGAGCCCTTCGAGCGTCAGCCCCGCGTAGCGGCTTCGGTGCAGCCGTGTGACCGGGTGCCCGACGGCCGCGAGCATCCGCTTGACCTGATGCTTGCGGCCCTCATGGATGCTCAGCTCGACTGTCGCGCGAGCAAGCAGGCTGGCCTGCGCGGGCGCGGTCGGTCCGTCGTCCAGGTCGAGGCCTTCGCGCAGGCGTTGCAGCACATCTTCCGACGGCTCGCCCTCGACCTCGGCCTCGTAGACCTTCTCGACCTCGTAGCGTGGGTGCGCGAGCCGGTGCGCGAGCTCGCCGTCGTTCGTGAGCAGCAGAGCGCCGGTGGTGTCGGCGTCGAGCCGGCCTACGGGGACGACGCGTGACGGATGCTCGACCAACTCGACGACGGTGCGGCGGCCCTGCGGGTCGCTCGCGGTCGTGACCGTGCCGGCCGGCTTGTGCAGGAGGACGTAGGCGAGTGGCTGCAGCTCGACCGGCTCCCCATCGAGCTCGACCCGGTCGCGGCGCTCGACGAACGTGTTCAGCTGGCCAGGCTCGCCGTTGACGGTCACGCGGCCAGTCTTGATCAGCTCGTCGGAGCGGCGGCGCGAGGCGACCCCGGCGCGCGCGAGGTAGGCGTTCAGGCGCATTTACGCCATTATCGGGAGGCCGTGCCGCACTACGTCTCGCTGATGCGCTGGACCTCGAAGGGCGTCGCCGGCCTGCCCGCCTGGCGCGAGCGCGTCGAGGAGGGCGAGCGGATCGTCGAGGAGGCCGGCGGCAAGCTCGTCGGCGTCTACGTCACCCTCGGGCGCTACGACGTCGTCGAGATCTTCGAGGCGCCCGACGACGACACCGCGGCCGAGATCCTGATGAAGCTCCAGCGGCACGGCGCCGAGCACACGGAGACGCTTCGTGGCTTCACGCGCGACGAGGCCGAGGCGATCGTCAAGCGTCTCTGACCGCGTACGAAACGTCCTCGAACGGCCAATCCTCGGCGAGCCACGTACCCACCGCCCGCCAGAGCGGCACGTCGAGCTCGGCCCGGCTCGCCCGCACCCACGACAGGACGTTGGCGTCATGCTGCTCGTCCTTGTCCGGGTAGATGTAGACGCAGCCGATCACGTCGCCGCTCGCCGGGTCGAGGACGGTATAGGTGAACCCCCTCCGCTGCTCGAAATCGTCGGCGTGTCGCTCGAGGTCGCGCAGGTTGTCCTCGATGCTGCGGTCGTCCGGCCAGTTGCTCTTCTCCCAGCCGGGGGTCGCGTTGATGTGCTCCCGCGACGTCGACCACGCGTCGTAGTCGGAGTCGTTGTGCTGCGGCCCGAGCGGCTCCAGCCTGAAGTGCTCCGTCTCGAGACCGAGCGGGACGAGGAATCCGGCCGGGACGAACAGTGGCTAGGCGCCGCGGCGCTCGGCGACCGACTCGAGCCGCTCTCGGATCTGGTCGGTGCTCTCGCCGAGGTCGTCCAGCCGCGGCAGGGCCGAGAGCGAGTCGAGCCCGAAGACACGCTCGAAGAGCGGTGTCGCCCGGTAGCGCACCGCGCCGCCGACGCCTTCCTCGCGGCCGGACTCGGCGATCAGCCCACGCTCGACGAGGCCCGCGACGACCGAGTCGGCCGCGACCCCGCGGATGCGCGCGATCTCCGGCCGGCTGACCGGCCCCAGGTACGCGACGATCGCCAACGTCTCCAGCGCCGCGGCGGAGAGGCCACGCTCGACCGGGCGCTCGAAGAGACGCCCGCAGGCCTCGGCGGCCTCGCGCGAGGCGCGGAAGGCCCAGCCGCCGGCGACGTGCTCGAGCACGATTCCACTGCGCCCTTCGGCATAGCGCTCGCCGAGCAGCCCGAGCGCGGTCTCGATCCGCTCGGAGTCGTCGTTCGCGGCCTCGGCGAGCTCGTCCACCGAGAGCGGCTGCGATGCGACCACCAGCAGCGCCTCGACGGTTCTCGCGAGCCGGTCGACCGGGCTCGTCGTGATCAGGCGGAGCGGGCGGTCCATTCCTCTCTCCTCTCCTCGGCGGTTCGCTTGACGCGGATCGGTGCGAACGGCGCGGCCTGCTCCAGCGCGACCTCTCCCCCGCGCCGCAGCTCCAGCAGCGCGAGGAAGGCGACGGCTTGCTCGATCCTCGACATCCCCTCCACTTCCGCGTCGAGATCGAAGACCCTGCGCCGCTTCAGCACCGCACGGAAGCGCTCCAGGAACTGCGTCACCGGCGGGAATCGAAGCTCGAGGTGCGCGAGCGACACGGCCGGCGGCTCCTGGGCGAGCAGCCGCAGCGCGCCCGCCAACGCCTCGGGCTCTTGCGGCGCCAGACGGCGCTCCACTTTCGGCGCGAGCGGTGCCGGCCCGAGGCGGAAGAAGCGGTCGCCCTCGGCCTCAAGGCGCTCGGCCAGCCAGGCCGCGGCCTCCTTTGCCCGCCGGTACTCCGCGAGCCGCCGTGCCAGCTCCTCGGCCGCCTCCTCGGGCTCGAGCTCCGAGAGCTCGGCATCTTCGTCCGGGAACAGCC
>JBIOZO010000298.1:0-7635 GCA_044871215.1 Gaiellaceae bacterium
GTGCCGATCGAGGCGCCGAGGTTGGTCATCGTGTTCTGGATGCCGCCGACCTCGGGCGCCTGGTCGTCGGGGACCGCGGAGACGGTCACGGCGCCGAGCTGCGACGCCAGCGAGCCGATCCCGAGCCCGATCAGGAGCATCGGTACGAAGACCACCTCCGGCCCGGAGTCCGCGTCGAGCGCCGCGAGCAGGACGACCGTCCCGGCCAGCAGGCAGAACAGGCCGATCCGCACCACCAGCCGCGGCGAGACCCGCGGGAAAAACCGCGGGATGCCGATCGCCGCCACGAGCAGCATCACCGACAGCGGCAGCAGCCGAACGCCCGTCGCCAGCGCCGAGAGCCCTAGCGTGACCGAGAGGTAGAGCGGCACCACGAAGAAGAAGCCAGCCTGCACGAGGAACTGGAAGAAGAACATGATCAGGCCGCCGCTCAGCTGCCGGTTCTTCAGCATCGCGGGCCGGATCAGCGGCTCCTTGCCCTCGGTCTCACGCCGGTTCTCCCAGGTGAAGAACAGCCAGATCACGAGCAACCCGGCGAGCACCAGCCACACCGTCGGCGAGAGGTTCGCCCACGACGGCCCGCCCTCGTGGGGGCGGATCCAGCCCCATTCGCCGGAGCGCAGGATCCCGAAGACCAGCAGCGCCAGGCCGGCCGCCGAGAGCACGGCGCCGACCATGTCGAACTTCGGCCGCGTCTCCACCGGCGCGTCCGCGATCTGCTTCGTCAGCAGGAGGATCGCTAGCACCACCACGACCTCGCCGGCGAAGACCCAGCGCCACGAGAAGTAGGTCGTGGCGAAGCCGCCGATCAGCGGCCCGATCGCGACGGCCACCGCGCCCGCGGCCGCGACGAGCCCGTAGGCCGCGGGACGCCGCTCGGTCGGGAAGTTCCCGGCGACGAGCGCGACGATCGCAGGCAGGATCAGCGCCGCGCCGACGCCCTCCAGGAACGACCAGCCAAGCAGGAGCACCGGCAGGTTCGGCGCGAGCGAGGTCGTCAACGAGCCGGCGCCGTAGATCAGGCAGCCGATCGCGAACGCGCGCCGGCGTCCGATCAGCCCGCCGATTTTGCCGCCCGTGATCATCAGCGCCGCCATCACCAGCGTGTAGGCCGTGATCGCGCCCTGGATGCCCGTCACCGTCGTGCCGACGTCCTTGGCCACCGTCGCGATCGAGACGTTCATCACCGAGCTGTCGAGCGTCATCAGGAACTGGCCGGCGGCGAGGGTGAGCAGCACCATGCTCGACCCCTGAACCACCGAGACGCCGCCTCCCTCGGCAGGCACGACGGGAGCGATTCCCTCTTCCGGCACGCCACGAGTATCCGGGATGCCGCAGGCGTGGTCTAGGCTCGTTGCGTGCTGCTGTACGACAGCCCCGTTTCGGGCAATTGCTACAAGGTTCGCCTGCTGCTCGCCCATCTCGGCCTGGCTTACGAGCGGCGGACGATGGACGTCGTCGACCGCTCGGATCGCCCGCAGGTGCTCGGCGGGCTGAACCCGTCGCTGCGCGTGCCCACGCTCGTGCTCGACGACGGCCGGTCGCTCGGCGAGTCGGGAGCGATCCTCTGGTACTTCGGCGATGGCACGCCCTTCGTCCCCGAAGACCCCTACGACCGCGCGCGCGTCCTTCAGTGGATGTTCTTCGAGCAGTACGACCACGAGCCGAACGTCGCCGTCGCTCGCTTCTGGCTCGGGTACGCGGGGGGCAACCTGCCGATGCCGGACCGGCTCGAGGAGTGGCACCGCAACGGCAACCGCGCGCTCGAGGCGATGGAGAGCCACCTCGACGGCCGCGACTGGTTCGTCGGCGACGCGATGACGCTCGCCGACATTGCGCTCTACGGCTACACGCACGTCGCCCCGGAGGGCGGCTTCGCGCTCGAGCCATACCCGCGCATCGAGGCGTGGCTCGAGCGCCTCGCCTCCCAGCCCGGCCACGTCCCGATCGAGGCTTGATGCCTGCGGCGATCCGCATCGGCACGTGCTCCTGGGCCGACGAGTCGCTGACGAAGTACTTCTATCCGCCGGGGATCAAGGGCGCCGAGGAGCGGCTGCGGTACTACGCCGACCGCTTCGACGTGGTCGAGGCGAACTCGACCTATTACCGCCTCCCGGACGAGCACATGGTGCGGCACTGGGCCGAGCGCACGCCCGACGGGTTCGTCATGCACGTGAAGGCGTTCGGCGTCATGACGCGCCACCCGGTCAAGGCCGAGCAGCTGCCGCCCGACCTGCGAGAGGGCGCGCCGCTCGACGACCGTGGACGCGTCGACCGGCCCCCGCGCGAGTTCCGGGCCGAGGTCTTCCGCCGCTTCCACGAGGCGCTCGAGCCGCTGCGCGAGACACGCAAGCTCGGCGGGATTCTCATGCAGCTGCCGCCATATGTCGTCTTCAAGCCCTCGGCGTTGGAGTACCTCGAGTGGGCCAAGGGGCAGCTGGGTGGCGACGAGATGCTCGTCGAGTTCAGGCACGCGAGCTGGCTCGACGACGAGAACCGCGCCGAGACGCTCGGCTTCCTCGAGCGCAACGACATGACCTACGTGATCGTCGACGCACCGCGGATGGAGGCGCGCAACGTCTCGCCGACCGTCGTCGCGACGACGAGCCCGACGGCGTACATCCGCTTTCACGGCCGCAACGCCTCGACCTGGAACAAGCGCACCGGTAGCGCCGCAGAGCGGTTCGACCACCTCTATTCCGAGGACGAGCTGCGCGAGTGGGTCGGCCCGCTGGCGGAGCTCTCGGGCCAGGCCGAGAATGTCTACGCGATGTTCAACAACAACGGCCGCTCGACGATGCCCGGCCTGCCGACGCTCGACAGCCCGGCCGAGGAGGGCACCGAGGTCGCGCAGGCGCCGGTAAACGCGCAGATGCTGCGCCAGCTGCTCGAGCAGAAGGGTCTGCCGGTCACGCCGGCTCCCGCCGCCGCGTAACCTGAACGCGATGGAGCCCTGGTCGTTCGAGCTCGCGGGCCGCTTCGACGAGCACGCCTTCGAGAGCAAGGTGCTGAAGGGGAACGCGCTCGGCGACCCGCACGTCCGGCCGCTCTGGGTCTACGTCCCGCCCGGGTACGACGACGACCCGGAACGGCGCTACCCGTCGATCTACGTCATCCAGGGCCTGACCGGCCAGCTCGACGGCTGGCGCAACCGCACGCCGTTCCGAAAGAACTTCCCCGAGCTGGTCGACGAGCTCTTCGCGAAGGGCGACTCGCCACCGGCGATCCTCGTCTGGGTCGACGCCTGGACGTCGCTCGGCGGCAGCCAGTTCGTGGACTCCCCGGGAACGGGCCGCTACCACACGTACATCGTGGACGAGCTCGTGCCCTTCGTGGACGAGCGTTACCGGACGCTGTCCGAGGCCGCCCACCGCGGGATCAGCGGAAAGTCGAGTGGTGGTTACGGCGCGATGGTCAACCCGATGCTGCGCCCCGATGTCTTCGGCGGCCTCGCGACGCACGCAGGCGATGCGCTGTTCGAGATGTGCTACCTGCCGGACTTCCGCCGCTCCGTGCGCGTCCTGCGCGACCAGTACGACGGCTCCTTCGAGAAGTTCTGGGAGGACTTCCGCTCGCGCCCGGCGTTCCTGAAGGACTCCGACGCGACGCTGCTCAACGACTACTGCATGGCTGCCTGCTACTCCGCCGACGAGGACGGCACCGTGCAGCTGCCCTACGACACCGCCACGGGCGAGCTGCGACCGGAGATCTGGGAGCGCTGGCTCGCGTGGGACCCGGTGCGAATGGCCCCCGAGCGCGCCGACGCGCTGCGCTCGCTGAAGGCGATCTACATTGACTGCGGCAAGCGCGACCAGTACTTCCTCGACCTCGGGGCGGAGGCCTTTCGGCAGCAGCTCGAGGCCGCGGGCGTCACCGACTACTTCTTCGAGCTCTTCGACGCGACGCACTCGGCGATCGAGTACCGCTACCCGCAAGCCGTGAAGTACCTGGCCGAGCGGCTCTCGTGATCGCGCCCACGCCGCTGATCTGCCTCGACCCGGGGCACGGCACGCCGCCGGCGATCGGAAGGCAGGTCGAGCCGATCGGCCCCGGCTCACACACGCTCAAGATCAAGGACGGGGGCGGTGCCGCGGGAGAGGCGCCGGTCGCGCTTGCGATCGCGCTGCGCGCCCGCCGGCTGCTGCTCACGCGCGGTTACCGCGTGGCGATGACCCGAACCGGGCCGACGATCCACCTCGGCGACGGCGACGGCAACATCGCCCGCGCCCGCTTCTGCAACCGGCGGCACGCAGCGCTGATGGTTCGGATTCACGCCGACGGCTCGACCGATCGCTCGCAGCACGGCTTCTCGACGCTCGTGCCCGCTTGGCACCGCGGCTGGACCGACGACATCTACGCCCGCTCGCTGCGGGCGGGCCGGGCGCTGCAGCGAGCCGCCCTGGCCGCGACGGGCGCCGCCGACCGCGGCGTCGTGCAGCGCTCCGACCTGACCGGCTTCAACTGGGCAGACGTGCCGGCGGTGCTCGTGGAGACCGGGTTCATGACGAACCCGACCGAGTCGCGACGCCTGAAGACGGGCGCCTACCAGCAACGGGTCGCACGAGGCCTGTCCGCCGGCGTGGCCGCCTTCATCGGACGCTGAGACGCCGTTACTGCGGGGGTGTCATCGCGAGAACCGTTCTATCGCGCAGCCGGTAGACGCACGTCGTGACGTAGCCGGGCTGCCAGCTCCACGACCATTTCCTGAAAAGGACGGCGGCGAGGATCACGAGCCGGTCCAGCACGGGTCAGGCGCGTTCGACGAACGCGCCTGCGACCTGCTCGAGGTACTCGAGCGCCACCTGCTCGATGCGCTCGTCGATCGTCGCGCACGCTTTCGCGAGCACCGTGATCTTGAAGCCGAGCTCGCGAGCGTCGATCGCCGTCTGGGCGACGCAACCCTCGGTCGACATCCCACCGAGCAGCACGCGCTCGACCTCGAGCTCGCGCAGGATCAGCTCCAGCGGCGTGTGGTCGAACGCCGAGTAGCGCGGCTTGACCACGAAGCAGTCGTCCTCGTTCGGCGCGATCGCCTCGACGAGCTCGCCGCCGCGGCCCTCGAGCCCGCGCTTGACGAGCGCCGGCGCGTCTCCGCGCCAGTCGCCGTAGGTGTCGTTGGCGTAGACGACCGTCAGGCCGCCCGCGCGCGCTTCGTCGAGCGCCGCGACGAAGCCCTCGTGGCGCGAGCGGAACGACGCCAGCAGCCGCTCGCCGTCCTCGTGCTCGAAGTCGTTGACGACGTCGACGAGGAGAAGGGCGTCCCTCACTCGCCGCGCATCTCGTCGGCGGCCGCCCGCGCCCGTTCATGCACCGCGGCGCGGCGGCTCTCGACGTCGGCTTCGTCGACCGGCGTCTCGGCCGACGCGGCCACCTCCTCGTGCTGCTCCTCGGCGACGGTCCGCGACTCCTCGAGCTTCTGCCGCAGCTCCTCCGCTCGCGGATCCTCCACCGGCGCAGGTGGCGAGACCGGGGCGGGCCGAAGCCTGCGGTAGGCCGCGATCGCGGCACCTGCCGCACCTGCCAGCCACGCCGTCCGGGCCTTCACGAGGCCGATGCTACACTGGCCGCCTTCCTGCCTCGTCTCGCGCAATTCGCTCCCGAGTTGCGCCTGCCGGCGAGGCCGACTCAGACCGAAGGAAGGGAGGGTTCGGGAGCGTGACCGACTATGAGATCTTGCTGATGCTCGATCCCGAGCTGCCGGAAGAGCGGCAGTCGGAGATCGTCACGCGCGCGCGTGAGGCGATCGAGCGCGACGGCGGGAAGTTCGACGCCCACGAGCCCTGGGGCCGGCGCCGACTCGCCTACGAGATCGACCACAAGGGCGAGGGCGCCTACCACCTGCTGACCTTCGCGGCCGAGCCGACGACGCTCGAGGAGATCTCGCGCGTCCTGAAGATCACCGACGGCGTCATGCGCCACCTCGCCGTGCGGCGCGTCGAAGGCGGCACGACCCGCCCGCCCGAGCCGATGCCGGAAGAGCCGGTAGCGGTGGCGGCCCCGGCGCGGCAGGATGGAACACCCGAGGAGAGCGCCGCAGAGAGCGCCGGAGAGGAGACCGAGTAATGGCCAACATCAACCGCGTCGTCCTGGTCGGGAACCTGACCAAGGACCCCGAGCTACGGCACACGCCGAGCGGTACCGCGGTCTGCAAGCTACGCCTCGCCGTGAACACGCGGCAGAAGGACGGCCAGACCGGCGAATGGGGCGACAAGCCGAACTACTTCGACGTCACCGTCTGGGGCAACCAGGGCGAGAGCTGCGCGCAGTACCTTGCGAAGGGCCGCCCGGTCGCGGTCGACGGACGCCTCGACTGGCGCGAGTGGGACGCCCAGGACGGCACCAAGCGCCAGGCGGTCGAGATCATCGCCGACAGCGTCCAGTTCCTCGGCTCGCGCCAGGACGGCGAGGGCGGCGGCCAGCCGCAGTTCGTCCCCAGCGGCGCGCAGACCGACAACGCCGACTTCGGCAGCTCCGCGGCCGACGACGACATCCCCTTCTGATGCCGCAGCGAGAGCAACGACAGCAGCGCAAGGGCCGCCCCGCTCCCGGCGGGCCGATCCGCAAGCGCAACTGCTACTTCTGCCGCGAGAAGGTGACCGAGGTCGACTACAAGAACATCAACCAGCTCCGGCGCTACGTCTCGGAGAAGGGCAAGATCCGCTCCCGCCGCATCACGGGGGCATGCCGCCGGCACCAGCGGCAGGTCGCGCTGGCCGTCAAGCGAGCGCGCGAGATGGCGCTCCTTCCCTACTCCACGGGCTAGATGGAAGTCATCCTCCGACAGGACGTCGAGAAGGTCGGGCTCCGCGGCGAGGTGGTCGACGTCGCCCCCGGCTTCGCGCGCAACTACCTCCTGCCGCGCAAGCTCGCGGAGGCGGCGACGCCTGCCAAGGTCGCCGAGCTGCGCAAGCATGAGGAGAAGCGGGCGCGCCACGAGGCGCAGAGCTTCGAGCAGGCGCAGGAGATCGCCCAGAAGCTCGAAGGCGCGGAGATTCGCTTCGACGTCCCCGCCGGCGAGACCGGCACGCTCTTCGGGTCGGTTACGGCGACCGACATCGCCGAGCGCGTCTGGGAGATGCAGAAGGTGCGCATCGACCGGCGCAAGCTCGACTTGCCCGAGTCGATCAAGCGCATCGGCCGCTACCAGATCCCGGTCGAGCTCTTCGCGGACGCGACGGCGACGCTGAGGCTTGCGGTCGTCCCCGAGGGCGGCGAGCTGCCACCGCAGGAGGAGCTCGACGCGATCGCCGCGGCGGAGGCGGAGGCCGAAGCGGCCGCGCAGGCCGAGGCGGAGGCCGAGCACGCGCAGGCGGAGGCCGAGATCGAGGCTGTCGTCGACGAGGACGAGGTAGAGCCGGACGCCGAAGCCGAAGCCGAAGCCGAAGCCGAGCAGGTGCCCGAGGACGCGTTCGACCGGGCCGCGGACGCCGCGGACGAGCTGCCGGCCCCGGCCGAACAGCAGCCCGACTCGTAACACAAGCGCACAGGCTTCTCCACAGGTTGCGTCAGGCCTGTGGATTTCCTCACGAACTTCCCGCTCCGAGCGAAGATTTCGCCCACAGGGTCGTCCGGGGGTCGTGGGAACCTGTGTTCCCTTATGCCTGCAAACCGGGACCGTCGGCCGCACACGACCCT
>JBIOZO010000299.1:0-3808 GCA_044871215.1 Gaiellaceae bacterium
GCCACGGCGTCAGCCGCGCCTTGCGGCCCTCGAGCGCGGTCTGGAAGTCGAGCAGCGAATGGCTGACCGTCTCGCCGGGAACCGCGTTCGGGTCGGCCAGGTTGTACTCGCCCGCGTTGTAGTGCGAGGGGTAGACCATCGGGTAGACGGCGTCGACGTAGCGCGAGATCCGCCGGGGGAGCTGGCCGATGCCCAGGTCGTGCGTAGCCGACAGCCCGAAGACGTCCACCGAGACCCGCGCACCCAGCGGGTGCAGGCGGCGCCCCGCGTACTGCACGAAGGCGGGGATCGTCCACGTCATCGGCTGCGGGTGGGTGCCGGGGTAGCGGATCAGCGAGAGATCGCCGTCGCTCGGGAAACGGACGTAATCGAACTGGATCTCGTCGAAACCCGCCTTCACCGCGGCCTCGGCCAGATCGACGTTGTACTTCCAGACCCGATGGTCGTAGGGGTTCGTCCAGCCGAGCCCGCCGTTCGTGTGCCAGACCGAGCCGTCGCTCGAGTGGATCGCCATGTCGGGGCGCTTCTCGGACAGGACCGGGTCCTCGAACGTGACGATGCGGCCGATGAGGTACACGCCCTTCGCGTGCGCCAGCCGCGCCGCCCGCTTCGCCTTGTAGTACGGGCCCGCCGCGCCGGTGCGCCTGGCCAGAGGGACGGCGGACGGCACGAACCCGACGCGGCCGTTCTCGTCCTTGACGTCCAGCTCGAGCGTGTTCAGGCCCGGCATGGCGAGGTACTGCTGCAGCTTCCCCTTCAGCGACGCGAGCGCCATCGTGACGTGCACGCCGCGGATCTCCTTCGGCACGGCGACGTGGCCTTTGGCAACCGCCGGCTCCGTGGCCTTCGGCTTGCTGCTCGCGGCCGCCTTCCCCTGCTGGGTCTGGCCGCTCCCCCCGCCGCCGACCGAGCGAGCGCCGAGCGTGATCCCCGCCACGGCCGCGAGCAGCACGGCCAGGGCGACTGCTCTCCGACGCCGTACCTGGCGCCGGCGGTGCTCACGTCGCCGCTCGCGGAGCCGTGCGGTTCGGTCGTGATCGTCCATCGAAAGGAGCAGGAAGCATATGGCCTTAGAACGGCCGCACCGGCAAAAGCCGGAGGGCCTCCCTGTTCGGCGTCGCAAGCGAGCGCCTTAGAATCGCCCGCAGTGGTCCTCTCCGACCGAACCATCAGGCGGTTGCTCGCGGAGGGTCGGATCGCGATCGACCCCTACGACGAGGCGCTGCTGCAGCCTTCGAGCGTCGACGTGCGCGTCGACCGCTTCTTCCGCGTCTTCCACAACGCGCGCTACCCGTTCATCGACGTCAAGGAGCCGCAGGAGGAGCTCACCGAGCTGGTGGAGGTCGACGGCGACCGTCCTTTCATCCTGCACCCGGGCGAGTTCGTGCTCGGCTCGACGCTGGAGCGGGTGACGCTGCCCGACGACCTGGTCGCGCGGCTCGAGGGCAAAAGCTCGCTCGGCCGGCTCGGCCTGCTGATCCATTCGACTGCAGGCTTCATCGACCCGGGCTGGGACGGCCACGTCACGCTCGAGCTCTCGAACGTGGCGAACCTGCCGATCACGATCTACTACGGGATGAAGATCGGCCAACTGTCATTCGTGCAGTTGACCGAGGCCGCGGAGACGCCGTACGGCTCGGGCGAGCTCGGCTCGAAGTACCAGGGCCAGCAGGGGCCGACCCCGAGCCGGTACTACCAGAACTTCTAGCCCAGCCGTCCGCAGACGAGCTGGAGCTGGGCCTTGAGCGGCGAGTCGAGCGTGTTCCTCAACCACCAGCTGCCCCTTGTGCCGAGGGCCGCGGCGCCGTCGATCCGAACCGAGCCCGAGGTGAGCGCGTACCCGGCGCCGAGCGCCGTCCAGCCCGACCGGCAGGCGCGGACGGCGTGCCGGCGACCCGGCGCCACCGCGACGGTGGAAGTCGAGATCTCAGTCCTCAGCCGAGCCTGCGCGACGCCGGGCGCGAGCAGAACGGTGACGCAGCTCCCCTGGACGACGACGTCGCGCGATCGCGTGTCGGCGCTGGCGACCCGGAAGGCGAAGGCGTGCGGGCTCGCGGTCGACGCCCGCGCGCTCAGGGAGGCGCCCTCGAACGAGCCGACCGACCGGGCCCGTCCCGGCTCGAGGTCGACGGCTGCCGCCGCAGGCGTCGTCTGGGCCGGGCACCGGAGCGTCCCCGAAACGCTCACTCCCGGCCTCACCACGACCTTGGCCTTGACCGGCGCCACCTTGAGCACAGGCCCGCCCCGCGCCTTGCGGCAGGCGACGGCAACCGTGGCTCGCGTGGCGACGCCCGTCGGGGGATTGCCGAACCGGAAGGTGAGCGCCCGCAGGCCGAAGGGCCGCACGCTCAGCAGCGTTGCGCCGTGGCCGGGTTTCGAGACGCCGCCGCTCAGCGCGAGGTACCCGGGCGGGCACGTGGCGCTGAAGCCGGTGATCGCGCCGGCCGGGAGGCGGTGCGAGGCGAAAACGGTCGGCCCCGAGACGACCTGGCCGGTCTGCGCCCACGCGCCAGCGGCGATCAGCCCCGTGCCGACCGCAACCAGCCCAATGACCCGCCCGCCCATCTGCCGCAGTACCTCGCAGCGAGCCTAACGCAAGGCCGTCGTAGAATCGAGGGGTGATCCTCGTCACCGGCGGAACCGGCTTCGTGGGACCGCGCGTGATCCACGCGCTGCGCGAGCGTGATCTGCCCGTGCGCGCCCTCGTGCGCAATCCGGGCGGCCGCTCGGCGACCACGCTGGCGGCCTGGGGCGCCGAGCTCGTGCCGGGCGACATGACCGACGCCGAAAGCCTTCGCCGCGCGGTCGAGGGCTGCGACGCCGTCGTCCACCTCGTCGCGATCAGGCAAGGCCGCGAGGAACAGTTCCGCCAGGTGATGGAACAGGGGACACGCGATCTCGTCGCGGCCGCAAAGGCCGCTGGGGTGAAGCGCTTCGTCCTGATGAGCGCGCTCGGCACGACCGAGGAGACGAAGGACCTCGTCCCGTACTACCACGCGAAGTGGGAGCAGGAGCAGACGGTGCAGGGCTCGGGCCTCGAGCACGTGATCTTCCGGCCGAGCTTCGTCTTCGCGAAGGACGGCGGCATCCTGCCGACCTTCCGGCGGCTCGCGCGGCTCTCGCCGGTGACGCCGATCATCGGGAGCGGGCGGCAGCAGATCCAGCCGATCTGGATCGAAGACGTCGCCGCCTACTTCGCCCAGGGCGTCGACAAGCCCGAGGCGGCGAACCGGATCCTCGAGCTCGGCGGCCCGGACGCGGTCACCTGGAACGAGTTCTGGCGGAGGCTGAAGCACGCCCTCGGCCAGCGCAGGCCGAGCCTGCACGTGCCCGTCGCGCTGATGCGCGCGAACGCGCTGGTCACCGAGCGCCTCCCGGGCAACATCCCGCTGACCCGCGACCTGCTGACGATGCTCGAGCACGGCGACAACGTGGTCTCGAACGACGACGCCGTGCGCACGTTCGGCCTCGCGCTCGTCCCACTCGACGAGCAGCTCCGGCAGGCCATTTAGGGCAAAGAAAAGGGCCGCTCTCGGAAGAGCGGCCCTAGTCCGGTTACCAGCGTCGTAGTGGTAGAGGCGCGTTCCGGCCGGCTGGTAGTCACCGGCGGCGCTTTCTTACGCGAGCCCCCCACGCTGGCTAGGCGGTTCCCCGTAGGTCCCGGGGACGGCACCTCTACCCGCTGGTACCTCCACTGCCCGTACTTGATGAAATCACTCTCGGACCACCTCCTTTCCGCGGTGATCGCACTCTAGCGATTCCGGCGGAGTGCGGAAAAGGTGATTCCGGCCCGGGCTTTCTCGGCGGC
>JBIOZO010000300.1:0-3380 GCA_044871215.1 Gaiellaceae bacterium
GCGACGTGGAGGTTTTTCAGTTCGAGCAAAGCCATGTGAGAGTCATGCTAGCGAGCGCCGTCAGCCCTTCGGGAGCAGCAGGCGGAGCCGTGTCCAGAGCGTCGAGCCCCGCGACTGAGCGTCAAAACGCCCATGCGCGCCGGGGTCTCCCGGCAGCGTATCGAAGAGGATGTCCGGCGAGTCGACCGGCTTGAGCTCGCCGGTGTGCTGGCTCTTCCAGCCGGTGCGGCGGAGAACCCAGTCGCCGGCCCGCGGCGAGAGCTTCTGTCCCCAGAGCAGCTTCTGCGCGCCCCACGAGATCGGCAGTTCGCGCACCGGGTGCTCGGCGCAGTGCAGGGTCGCCTCGGCGAACGGCTCGGGCTGGTAGATCGGCGGCACGGGCTGCGGCCGGTACCCGATCTTCTGGCGATCGCGGTCGAACTGCGGCGTGTTGATCGCGCCCGGCAGAACGAGCGAGACCGCGACGCCCGACCCGACCTTCTGCTCCTCCACCCGCGCCGACTCGAAGAAGGCGCGCAGCCCGGCCTTGGACGAGCAGTACGCCGCCTGGAGCGGGATGCCTCGGTAGGCAAGCGCCGAGCTGACGTGGAGGAACGTCCCGCGCGAGGCGCGCAGGTGCGGCAGGGCCGCCCAGTAGCCGTAGACGACGCCGAAGAAGTTGACGTCGAACACCCGGCGCAGCTCGTTCTCCTCGAGCCGCTCGGCCTCGGCGTAGACGGTCACGATCGCGTTGGCGACGTACGTGTCGATGCGGCCGAAGCGCTCGACAGCTTCTTCGACCACGCGCTCGACCTGCGCGCGGTCGGTGACGTCGCCGGGCACGGCCAGCGCCTCGGAGCCTGCCGTCTCGATCTCGCGCACGCAGTTGTCCAGCGCCTCGGCGTTCCGCGCAGTGACGACGACCTTCGCCCCGCGCTTGCCGGCCAGGCGCGCGATCGCGCGCCCGAGGCCACTGGAGGCGCCGGTAACGACCAACACCTGCTCGGAGATCGGCTTCTTCGGCATCGTTCCCTGTTACCCGCTGCCGGAAGCGCTACGCTTCGGAACATGCTTCCCGAGGTCGGCATCACCGGGCTGATCGTGATTCTCATCGTCGCCCTGCTCGTGTTCGGGCCGAAGCGGCTACCCGAGATCGGCCGCTCGCTCGGCAAGGGCATGCGCGAGTTCAAGGACTCGATCACGGGCGGCTCGGACGACGAGAAGGCCGAGTTGCCGGCCCGCTCGGCAGACGAGCCCCCGCCTCCGTCCTCGTAGCGCGATGAGCGTCCTCCCGCGGCGCCTTCGCCACGGCGAAGAGGCGACGCTCGTCGAGCACCTCGGCGAGCTGCGCACGCGGCTGATCATCTCGCTGGCCGCCCTCGCGGTCGGCTTCGGCGTCGCCTATGCCTTCCACGGCAGGATCCTCGACTGGCTCAACCGGCCCCTGCCGCCCGACCTGGACAAGCCGGTCACGTTCAGCCCGATCGAGCCGTTCGCGACCTCGATCATGGTCAGCCTCTGGGCGGGCCTGCTCCTGGCGCTGCCGATCGTCCTCTGGCAGCTGTGGGCGTTCCTCGCGCCCGCATTCGAGGAACGACGGCAGCGCTCGGTGCTCGTGCCGGTGGCCTTCGCGACGATCCTCGGGGCCGGCGGCGTCCTGTTCGGCTACTTCGTGATCCTCGACCCGGCGATCCACTTCCTGACCAACTACGACTCGAGCCACTACAACATCCAGATCCGCGCGCGCGACTACTACCGCTTCGTCAGCTTCGTGCTGCTCGGCGTGGCGGTCGCCTTCGAGGTCCCGGTCTTCGTGCTCGCGCTCGTGCGGCTGCGGATCCTGAGCGCCGCCCAGCTCCGACACACCTGGCGCCTAGGCGTTTTCGTGATGACGGTGGTCGGCGTGATCCTCCCGGGCGTCGACCCGGTCTCGACGCTCCTGTCGGTCATCCCGCTCGTCCTGCTCTACGTGCTCTCGATCGGGCTCGCCACCTTCCTCGAGCCGCGCTGGCGCGAATGAGTCACCCGAAAATCGAATTGCACGTCCACCTGGAGGGGACGGTGCGCCCGGCAACGCTGCTCGAGATCGCCCGGCGCAACGACTACCCGCTGCCGGCCGAGACCGAGGAGGGGCTGGCGGAGCTCTACGACTTCCGCGACTTCGCGCACTTCATCGAGGTCTGGATCCTCACCACCAACGCGCTGCAGACGGCCGAGGACTTCCGGCAGGTGGTGGTCGACTATGCAGCGGAGGCCGCCTCGCATGGCGCCGTCTACCTCGAGGGGATCTTCTCACCGAGCGAGCGCGTGCGGCGCGGCGTCGACTGGGACGAGATCTTCAGCGGCTACTGCGACGGGGCCCAGGAGGCGCGCGAGCTGCACGGCGTCGAGGTGCGCCTGACGCCGGACATCGTCCGCGGCTTCCCCCTCGACGAGGCGGAACAGGTCGTGCGGCACTCGGCCGCCTACCGCGAGCGGGGGATCGTGGGCGTCGGTCTCGGCGGCCTCGAGGCCGAGTTCCCGCCAGAGCCCTACGAGCCCGCCTTCGCGCTCGCGCGGGAGCTAGGGCTCGCCTCGGTGCCGCACGCCGGCGAGGTCGCGGGGCCGCCCTCGGTTCGCGGCGCGCTGGAGCAGCTCGGCGCCGACCGCTTGCGTCACGGCATCCGCGCCACCGAGGATTCCGGCCTGGTCGGCGAGCTCGCCGACCGGCAGATCGTGCTCGACGTCTGCCCGATCTCGAACCTGCGCACCCGCGTGGTCGGCTCGCTCGAAGAGCATCCCCTGCCGAAGCTCGTGGCAGCGGGCGTGCGCTGCTCGATCTCGACCGACGACCCCGCGATGTTCGACACCGACCTGTCACGCGACTACGAAGCGGCGGCCGGGCTCGGGGTCGAGCCGCGCGACGCGTTCGAGGCCGGGCTCGAGGGAGCGCTCTGCGACGAGGCGACGAAAGCGCGCCTGCGCGCCATCGGCGATGCCTACGACTGGCAGGTACCCTAGGGCGGCTTCCGATGAGTCCCTTTCAGTCGACCGGTCAGTTCGGACGCACGCACGGGCAAGGCCCGCGCGTCCTGACGACGGCACCGCAAGCGGTGCCGTAGCCTCCGCATGGCCCGAGGAGCCGCATCCGCGCAGCGCAAGCAGCGCCCGAAGCCCGATCCGAAGCGCTCGAAGAAGGCGCCCAGCTGGGAAGAGCAGCTCTTCTTCTCACGCCTGCGCCGGCACGCGAAGGTGATCTACGTGTTGCTGGCGCTGGTGTTCGTCTTCAGCTTCGTGCTGCTCGGCGTCGGGTCGGGCTCGAACGGGATCAGCGACGCGCTGCAGAGCTTCTTCGGACAGAACAGCGGCACCTCGATCGGGTCGCAGATCGACGACAAGCAGCACGCCGTCGAGCGCAACCC
>JBIOZO010000301.1:0-4776 GCA_044871215.1 Gaiellaceae bacterium
TGCTGCTCGGCGTCGGGTCGGGCTCGAACGGGATCAGCGACGCGCTGCAGAGCTTCTTCGGACAGAACAGCGGCACCTCGATCGGGTCGCAGATCGACGACAAGCAGCACGCCGTCGAGCGCAACCCCAAGGACGTCAACCTCTACATCGACCTCGCGGGCCTCTACCAGAGCGACAACCAGGAGGCGAAGGCGCTCGCCACCTTGCGCAGGGCCCAGGCCGTCGCGCCCAAGAACATCGACGTCCTCACGCGGATCGCCTCGATCTACGGCGCGCAGGCCGGGCGGGAGGGCGACAACTACCGCAACGTGCTCGCCGTCTACAGCCAGAACGTGACGACGCCCCCGGGGCTCGACACGAACTCGCAGATCGGGCAGGCGCTGACCTCCGACCCGTACAGCCAGGCGATCCAGTCGCAGCTGAACGCCGCGTACACGAAGGTGACGAGCGCCTACCAGAAGGTCGCGGCCGTCTACAAGCACGCGGCACAGATCGCGAAGGGCACCTCGGAAGAACCGAACGCGCTGCTCCAGTGGGCCTCGGCCTCGCAGAGCGCGAACGACTACGGCAGCGCGATCACCGCTTACCAGCGCTTCCTCAAGGTCGCGCCCGACAACCCAAACGCCGCCGCGGTCCGACAGACGCTCGCACAGCTTCAGGCGTCGGTCACCGCGCCCCAGGGTTAGACTCACGCGCTCAACGAGCACGAGGACGGGATGAATTTCGACATCAACACCGAGCAGGTTTCAGACGACGCCTACGTCATCTCGCTGGCGGGCGAGGTCGACCTTTACACCGCGCCGGAGTTCAAGCAGCAGCTCCTGGACGTGATCGGAAAGGGGGCGCAGAGCGTGATCGTCGACTTCTCCAACACGACGTTCATCGACTCGACCACCCTCGGCGTGCTCGTCGGCGGCGTGAAGCGGCTGCGCACGAACGACGGCCAACTCTCGCTCGTCTGCAGCGACCGCAACATCACGAAGATCTTCGAGATCACCGGGCTCGACCGCGTCTTCACGATTTACGGCACGCGTGACGAGGCGGTCAGCGCGCTCGCGTCGGAGCCCACACCCAGCTAGTGCGGCGCGGCGGCGCGCTCCTCGCTCTCGCCACCGCCCTGCTCGCGGCCGGCTGCGGCACCGGCGGCATCTCCAAGTCCGGGGACAGCTCAGCCGGCAAGGATCTCTTCCTCGCCAAGTGCGCGGGCTGCCACACGCTCGCCGACGCCGGCTCCCACGGCAACCAGGGGCCCAACCTCGACGACGCCTTTTCCTACTCGCGCAAGCAGGGCTTCAAGGAGGTCACGATCCAGCAGGTCGTCCGCGACCAGATCGAGCTGGCCGTGCCGCCCATGCCCAGAGACCTCGTCAAGGGCGCGGACGCCGATGCCGTCGCGGCCTACGTCGCACAGGTCGCCGGCAAGCCGGTCGCGTCGAAGAAGACGACGAACGGCAAGGACATCTTCGCGGCCAACTGCGGCAGCTGTCACACGCTCGCCGACGCCGGGACGAACGGTAACGTCGGGCCGAACCTCGACCAGCTGATGCCGAGCCTCGAGATCGTGCAGCACCAGGTGATCAACGGCGGCGGCGCGATGCCGGCGTTCAAGGACACGCTGACCGCCGATCAGATCACCGCGGTCGCGAAGTACGTCTCTTCGTCCGCGGGCAAGGGCAAGTAACTACCGCTCGCCGAGGTCGACCACGACGTGGTCGACCGGTACGGCGAACCGCTCGCGCGCCTGCGTGACCAGGCCGCGCTCGAGCCAGTTCGAGCGGCCCTCGGGGTGCGTCGAAATCACGATCTGGTCGGCGCCGAATGTCCTGAGGGCGTCCTCGATCGCCTGCAGTGGATCGCCGTCGCCCACCTCGCCGGAAGCCTCGATCCCCTCCTCCCGCAGCTTGCCGAGGCTGTCGTCCAGCCGTTCCTGGGCCGCCGCCCGGGCCGGCCCCTCGTCGGAGGCGAGGTGCCTCAGCGGCGAGTTCAGCGCGGGGCTGACGACGTGCACCATGGCCCTGCCGTCCGAGGCGGAGGCCAGCTGCTTGAGCTTGTCCAGCAGCGGGGCGCCGCCGACCGTCTCGTTGGCGATCACGAGGATTCGCGTCTCATCCGGAGCCGTCGGACGGCCCGCCCCCACCTGCTGCGGCCGAGCCGGCTCGCGCGAGCGCCACCACCACCAGCCGGCGCCGATCGTGAGGACGATGAAGACGACCAGCCCGGCCCACGGGTTGATCACCCCGGCGATCGCGATTGCGCCGAAGTAGACGAGCGCGGCGAGCAGGAACCGGAACGCCTCGCCTTCGCTCCGAAGCGGGTTCGCCATCGCCTAGGCGCCGCTCGCGGCGCCGATTTCAGGACGCGCGGGCTTCGCTCGCGTGTCCGTCTGAAACGACCGGTCGATCCGTTTGGCTAGGCACATCCGCGCTAGAGGATGTAGACGGTGGTGTAGACCACGATCCACATCACGTCGACGAAGTGCCAGTAGATGCCCGGGATCTCGACGCCGTGATGCTCGTCCTCGCTGTAGTGGCCGCGGAAGGCCCGGATGGTCGCGAAGGCAAGCAGGGTCAGGCCGACGAAGACGTGCGCGCCGTGCAGGCCGGTGAGACCGAAGAAGACCGAGCCGAAGGCGTTCGTGTGCGGCGCGAACCCGATGCGCGAGTACTCGAGGATCTGCGTCAGCAAGAAGGTGAGCCCGAGCAGGAATGTGAGCGTGAGCCCCGCCTGCAGGCCGGTCCGGTTCCCGCGCTTGATCGCCTGCAGCGCCCAGTGCATCGTGAAGCTCGAGGTCACGAGGATGATCGTGTTCATCCCGGCCACGAAGACGGGCAGCTCGTAGGGCGGCGTCGGCCAGGGCGTCCCGGCCGAGACCCGGACGAAAAAGTAGATCGTGAAGAACGAGCCGAAGAGCATGATCTCCGACGCGATGAAGAGGAACATCCCGAGCGTCCGCGCGTCGACACGCGAGCTCTGGTGCGCTACCGGCGGGTGCGCCGCATGGGTCTCCGCGTGGGCGCTCAGACGACGGCCTCCTCACGCTCGACCTCGACGTGGTCGACGGGCAGGCCGGTCTGCTTGCGCAACCGGTTGACGAGGTCGCCTCGCAGCCACTTCGAGGTGTCCTCGCCCTTGAAAGTCGAGACGATCAGCTCGTCGATCCGCTCGTCCTGGACGGCCTGGCTCGCGGCGGTGAACGGGTCGGGGTGGGCGACCTGGCCGTGCGCGTCGATCCCTTCGCCGCGCAGGATCGTCAGCGCTCGGCGAAGGCGGCGTTCGGCCTCGGGGTGCTCCCGCGCGTCGTCGCTCTGCGGCGAGATGATCAGGAACGAGGCGGGGCCCGCGGCAGCGCGCTCGCGGATGCGCTGCAGGAGCGGCTCGCCGACCACGGTCTCGTTCGCGACGACGAGCACGTTGGCGTCTCCGCCGTCCTCGCGCTCCAGGTCGACGACCACGTGCTCGACCGGCACGCCCTTCGCAGCGTCCTCGATCTGCTCGACGACGTTTTTCCGTAGCCAGCCCGAGCGCTGCTGCGGGTGCGTCGAGACGACGATCTCGTCGGGCGGCGGCTCGAGCGTCGCGAGCGCGTCGCGCGTGGCGGCGACCGGGTCGGTGTCGACCACGAGGCCCGACGCCGGGATGCCCGCGGCGCGCAGCGACTCGAGCGTCTTCTCCAAGCGCCGGCCGGCCGCGGCGCGGCGCGTGTCCTCGTAGACGACGTAGCCCTCGCGCGGCTGGTTGACCGGCGCGAGCACGGTCACGCGCACGGCGCCGTCCTTGCGCCGGCGCTCGATCGCCTCGATCAGGCTCCGGCCGGCGACGGTCTCGTTGGCGATCACGAGCACGTGGCGCTCTGGAGTCACGCGTGCACCTCCGACCCCTCGTGGACGCGGTCGCCGTTGAAGACGCCGTGCCTCGCGCCGGGGACTCCGTACTCGTACGGGTTGCCGACGACCTGCGGGATCTCGTCGAAGTTGAAGATCGGCGGCGGTGAGCTGACCTGCCACTCGAGCGTCAGCGAGCGCCACGGGTTGGCCTCGGCGGCCGGCCCGAAGCGCCAGCTCGTGATCATGTTGTAGAGGAAGACCACGGTCGAGATGCCGAGCCCGAACGACGCGATCGAGATGAACAGGTTGAGGTCGGCGAAGCGCGGCGCGTAGTCGGCCACGCGACGCGGCATGCCCTGGAGCCCGAGCCAATGCATCGGGAAGAAGGTCAGATTGAAGCCGATGAACGTGAGCCAGAAGTGCAGCTTCCCGAGGCGCTCGTTGTACATCCGCCCGGTCATCTTCGGGAACCAGAAGTAGATCCCGGCGAAGATCGTGAACAGCGAGCCGCCGAAGAGCACGTAGTGGATGTGGGCGACCACGAAGTACGTATCCGAGGCGTGGATGTCGATCGGCACGGCGGCCAGGTAGATCCCGGAAAGGCCGCCGATCACGAACATCGAGACGAAGCCGAGTGCGAACAGCATGGGCGTCTCGAAGTGGATGCGTCCGTCCCATAACGTCGCCAGCCAGGAGAAGACCTTGATCCCGGTCGGCACGGCGATCACCAGCGAGGTCACCATCATCGGCACGCGCAACCACGGCGCCATCCCCGCGACGAACATGTGGTGCGCCCAGACCGAGAAGCCGAGCACGAGGATCGCCATCAGCGACAGGGCCATCAGCCGGTAGCCGAAGATCGGCTTCCGCGCCATCACGGAGATCACCTCCGAGGCGATGCCGAAGCCGGGCAGCATCATGATGTAGACGGCCGGGTGCGAGTAGAACCAGA
>JBIOZO010000302.1:0-6416 GCA_044871215.1 Gaiellaceae bacterium
GCTGCGGCGCACCGAGGTCGGGCCGTTCGACGTCGAGGAGGCCGATCCCGACCGGCTGCTCACCGCGGAGGAGGCGCTGGCGCGGCTGTGATCGTCGCCCGCGGCGTCCGGGAGCTCGAGTCGAAGCCACGGGCGGTCGCGCTCGGGACGTTCGACGGCGTCCACCTCGGGCACCAACGCGTGCTTGCCGCCGCGCGAGCCGCGGGCCCGACGCCGACCGCGGTCACCTTCGACCCCCATCCGCGGGTCGCGCTCGGATACGGGGTCGAGCTGCTCGCTCCGATCGAACGGCGGCTCGAGCTGCTCGGCGAGGCCGGGATCGAGGAGACGCTGGTGGTCGACTTCGACGCCGAGCTCGCCCAGCTCTCGCCCGATGCGTTCGCCGAGCGCGTGCTGCGGCCGATCGGCGCCGAGGTCGTCGTCGCGGGCTCGAACTTCCGGTTCGGTCGGGGTCGTGCCGGAGATCTCGAGCAGCTGCGCGGCCTGGGCTTCGACGCCCGCGCCGTTCCGCTCGTCGAAGGCGTGTCCTCGACGCGGATCCGCGACCTGCTCCGCGCGGGCGAGGTGGAGCGCGCCGCCGGCTTGCTCGGCAGGCCGGCCGAGGTCATCGGAACGGTCGTCGCGGGCGATGCACGCGGCGGGACGCTCGGCTTCCCGACCGCGAACCTGCGCTCCGAGCCCGGTCTCCTCGTGCCCGCTTACGGCATCTATGCCGGTGCCGCCGATGGCCACCGCGCCGCGACCTCGATCGGGATCAACCCGCACTACGGGGGCGGCGAGCGCCGGATCGAGGCCTTCCTGCTCGACTTCGCCGGCGACCTGTACGGCAAGCGGCTGACGGTCGAGCTCTGGGAACGGCTGCGCGACGAGCAGGTGTTCGAGAGCGAGGACGAGCTGGTCGCTCAGATCGCCCGGGATGTCGAGGCGACGCGCGCCGCACGGCGTCCCGCCTAGCCGCAGGTTCGCACCGGCGCCCGCATCTATCAGGCATGGAGAATCGCATCACCGAGCGGAGGGAGCTCGTGCGCTGCCTCGACTGTGGAACCGAGTACCGGCTGCCGCGCGACAATCGGGCAGAGGCCACGCCCTGCCCGACCTGCGGCGGCGTCGGCTGGGTGGCGGTGACCCTCCGTACGCCTTCGCAGCAGAAAACCAGCTAAGCGCAAGTTTGAGCACGTTCGTGGATCTGCTGGGCGTGCGAGAGCGAACCTTGACCGTCCTGCAGTCCGTTCGGTGCCTCGAGTGCGCGAGCGTCTACACCAAGCCGGCGGGCGGGGGGACGGCCGCGACGAACCCGGGCTGTCCGGAGTGCGGCTACCTCGGCTGGTCGCCGCTCAACGCGCAGGAAGCGTGGCTGCTGCCCCGCTACGCCGAGGATCGCCGGCCGCGCCGGCACGCGTGACTGCGCTGACGCCGCCGAAGTAGTGGTGGCGGTCGGGCCAGTGACGCACCGTGTAGCCGGCCGCGGCTAGCGCCTGCTCGACCTCGTCGGGCCAGCCGGGCTCGAGGTGCACGAGGCCCGCGGCCGGATGCAGCCGCGGCCGCTCGATCGCCTCCTGGGGCGCGAGTCCCTCGTCGAGCACGCCGGCGAGCACCTGGACGAGGGCGCTCCGCAGCCGAGTCCCGCCGGCCGCGCCGCCGGCGAAGGCGAGCCCTTCGTCGTCGACGGCGACGGTCGGCGACATCATGCTGCCCATCCGCCGGCCGGGCTCCAGCGGCCCTCGGATCAGGTCCGCCTCGCCGAGCATGCTGTTCAGGTGCAAGTCGAGCCCCGGCAGCCACTCGCCGGCGCCGAGACCGAGGCTCGAGGTGAGCACGCAAGCGTTTCCGGCCCCGTCGACGGTGACGAGGTTCGTCGTCCCGCCGCTCGCGTCGGGCCCGTCCAGCGTGCGCGCGAGCGCGAGCGCCCGTTCTTCGGGGGCGCGGCCACGCAGCTTCGGCAGCGCTCGCAGACGCTCGTCGAGGGGCGCAAGGCCCTCGCGGGTCAGCACCCGAGTGCCGGCGTAGTTCACCTCGGCCGGCTCCGACCACGTCGCCTCGTACGCGGCCAGGTCGTCGCGCGTGACGAGCCCGCCGAGCTCGTCCATCACCTCGAGCAGCGCTTCGGCCAGCGAGCCCTCGTACACGCTGCCGGGCCCTTCCTCGGCCAGCAGCTCGAGCGCGCGGACGAGGCCGGGCTGCTCTAGCCAGCCGCCCGCCCGCAGCAGCTCGCCTTCCGGCGCGTAGATCCTCGCGCCGGCGTTCATCGTCATCACCGGTTCGAGCATCGCCAGGCAGGCCGCGTGTGCCGGCGGGAAGTCGACCCCGTCGCGCGCAAGCCGCAGGGCCGGCTCGACCAGCTGCGCCCAGGGTAGGCGCCCGTGCTCGGCGTGCAGCGAGCCGAGCCCGGCCGGCAGGCCCGGCACGCCGCAGGAGGCGACGCCGACGGCGTAGTGGACGAGCTCGGTCCCGAACGAAACCTCGAGCTCGAGCAGGTCGACCTGCCGTCCCGGCTCGGCACCGAGGCCCGGCACTGCCACGAAGCAGTCGAGGTTGCGCGCGCGCCCGCTCCCGGCGTCGTAGTGGATCGCGTGACCACCGCCCAGCAGGCCGGTCATCACGGTCTCGGCGACACAGGAAGCGAGGCTCGCGGCGACCGCGGCGTCGGCCGCCGAGCCGCCCTCGGCCAGAATCTCGCTACCCGCGGCAACCGTCGCGGGATGGCCTGCGGCGATCGCAGCGGGCATTGACGGGATCCTGACGACTTCGTACCGTCGCTCGCAATGGGGAGAACCCTCGTGCTCGTGGCGATCGCGCTGGTAACCGCGTTCGTCGTCACCGGGGGCGACGCCGCCCGCAGCATCGAGCCGCGCGTCGGCTACGTCGCGTACTTCGGCGACACGCCGACGCCGCGCACGCTCCCCGGCCTCGGGTTCGCCGGCTTCGTTCGCGCCGAGCACCAGCTGCCGATCCGCGGCCGCGTTCGCTACATCAGCCCGACGCAGGGCCCGGGCCCGGTGCTGAGATCGTTCAGCCGGGAGGGCTACCGCCTCGTCGTCGCGCCGCTGTTCAACTCCGAGCGCGTCGACGCGGTGTCGCAGGCGTATCCGCACGTGCACTTCGTCGTAATCGATGCGCAGCCCGGCCAGCCGCCGAAGCGCCACGCGCCGAACGTGCACCGGATCGTCTTCCGGGCGGAGCAGGCAGGCTACCTCGCGGGGTACCTCTCCGCGCTGATGGCCGGCCTCGGTAGCCACCGGCCGATGGTCAGCGCGGTCGGCGGGTTCCGTTTCTACGGCGTCACCCGTTGGATCGTCGGATTCCGCGCGGGCGCGCGCCACGCCGACCCGGATATCCGGATCCGCGTCGACTACTCGAACGACTTCGCGAACCCGTCGAAATGCCGTCGGCTGGCCCTCGCCCAGATCGCTGCCGGGTCGCGCGTCATCTTCGACGTCGCCGGCGGCTGCGGCGTGGGCGCGCTGGACGCGGCGCGCCGGAAGCACGTCTGGGGCGTCGGGGTCGACGTCGACCAGTCTTTCCTCGGTTCGCACATCCTGACGAGCGCCGTCAACCGCCTCGACCGCGGCGTCTTCGACGCCATCCGCCGGTTCACTCACGGCCGCCTCGAGCAGCAGGTCGTGTACTCCGTGCGCAACGGCGGCGTCGAGCTCGGCAAGATCAGCAAGCGCGTCCCTCCGACGTTCATACGCATGCTCGCCCGCGTGCGCCGCCAGATCGCGGACGGGACGATCGTCGTCCCGCGGCCGCCCGGGTAGCCCGCTAGTCGAGCGGCTGCGCCTGGATGCCGACCCAGGCAATCCCTCCGCCGACGGCGACGGAGACGGGATAGCCGGGCAGGCGGAGGAGGCGGTCGGCGGCACGCGGGGCCTGCGCGCGCGACCGGTAGACGCTCCGCCGCTCGGGGTCCACCCACCAGAGCGTGTCGCCGCCGTGCGTGAGCCCGTACGGGAACGCGCGTCGGAAGGGGAGCGAGGCGGTCTCGGTGAGCGTGCCGGGATCGAAGCGCAACACTTCCGGCACGTCGGCGTTCGGCAGGGGCGGAACGATCGCCCAGAGCGAGCGCCCGGCGATCACCGGGAAGTACGCCTGCCGCCCCAGGTCTTTGGCGTACACCAGCTTCAGGGTCCGGGCGTCGATGCGCAGGATCCGCTCGTCCTGCGTGGTCACCCAGAGGGAGCCGAGACCGAGGGCGATTCCCAGCGGGCTCTGGACGCGGAACCGCCCGCTGGCAGCGCCGCTGCGCGGCTCGATGCGCACGACGTCGTTGCCCCGCATCGCCCAGACCGCGCCCTCGCCGATGCGGATCGAGAAGACGGGGAGCGCTGCCCCGAGGTCGACCGGTTGGAGGCCCTCGTCATGCGGGTCGAGGCGCAGGACCGTGCCGTCGTTGCCGCCTGCTACCCAGAGCGAGCCGAAGCCGAAGGCGAGCTCCTTGATGTCGGACCCCAGGCCCCCGATCGGCACCCGGTCCTTCGTCCGTTCGTCGATGCGCGTGACCGTGCTGTGATCGCCGTCGACCGCCCAGAGCGATCCCGCGCCGAGCGCGAGGGCGATCGGCGAGCCGCCGATGGGCACGTCGGCGACGACGTCGCCGCTTTTCATGTCGACGGCCGCGATCGAGTTCGGCCGTACCGGAACCGGGGTCGAGTCGCGCGTGGCGAGCATGACAACGGCGGCGAGGGCGGAGCCGAGCAGCACGGCGCCGAGCGCCCCTACGACGAGCCACGGGCGGCGGTCTCGACGGACGCCGGCAGGCGGCAGCGCGGCCGGTGTCGCCAGCGACTCGTCCTGGGCCAGGATCGCGCGCTCGAGCCCGCGGAGCTCCGCGCCGGGCTCGAGGCCCAGCTCGTTCGCGAGCAGGCGCCGGCCGTCGCGGTAGATCTCGAGCGCGTCCGCCTGGCGGCCGCAACGGTAGAGCGCGAGCATCAGCTGGCCGCGAAGGTGCTCGCGCAGCGGATGCTCCCGAACCAAACCCTCCAGCTCGGGAACGAGTGCCGCGTGCCGGCCGCGGGCGAGGTCGGCGTCGATCCGTCGTTCGAGCGTGTGCAGGCGCTGCTCCTCGAGCCGTCCGCGCTCGGCGCGCGCAAAGTCGTCGCCGAGCTCGGCAAGTGGAGCCCCGCGCCACAGCGCGAGCGCACTGCGGAGCGCGTCCGCGTCGGCACCGTCGGCGGCCAGCCGTTCGAAGCGCTCGAGATCGAGCTCGCCTGGCTCGACCACCGCCCGGTAGCCAGGCGCCTGGGTGAGGATCCGGTCGCGCCCGACCGCCTTGCGCAACTGCGAGACGTGGACCTGCAGCGCCGTCCGCGCCGTCTCGGGCGGATCTTCCTGCCAGAGCTCGTCGATCAGCCGGTCGCGCGAGACGACCTCGTTCGCGTGCAGGAGCAGGAGCGCGAGCAGCGCGCGCTGCTGCCGGCCGCCGAGCCCGATCGGGCGGCCATGGTCGCTCACCTCGAGCGGACCGAGGACCCGGAAGTCCAACCCTGCCCTCGCCTCCTTTAGCGCCGCTTTAGGACCCGCAAAGGCCTGTTTTAGCCGCTTCCCGTCTGCTTGGCAAAGGCCGCACCGGGCGGCCGCCGGACAAGGAGGAAGCAATGACCACCAGCAAGCAGATCGGGCGGATCGCCGCCGTCGTCACCGTCGTCGGCGCGCTGCTGCTCCTCGCGGGGCCCGCATTCGCGTCGTCCAGGCCGGTCGGCATGGCGAAGGCGGAGTACCGAGCGCTAATGCTCCGGAGCCAGGCGCTGAACGAGAAGTACGGCCTCGGGGACTCGATGACCAAGGCCGAGCATCGAGCACTCGTGCTTCGGAGCGAGGCGCTCAACAAGAAGTACCACCTCGGCACGTACGCCGTCTCGCGGCCGGCCGTGGTCGCCGTCGACGACGGCTTCGCCTGGTCGGCCTTCGCCATCGGCGTCGCTGCCGCCGCCGGTCTCATGCTTGTCGCGGGCGGAGCGCTCGCGAGCAGCCGCCGCGGCCGCACCGTTCTCCGCGCTCGCAGCTCCTGAGCGAGCTGCAACCGCATCGCCCCCGGTATCCCTGAGCCGGGGGCGATGCCGTCCCCTGCTAGGCTTTTTGGCCGGACCGCCCTCTCGGCCGCTCGCGTGTGCTTCCTCGCGGCGGGCTTGGAAGGCGGAGTCGCGTCAGAAGGAGGACGAACTTGACCCTCACCAAGGAAGCGAAACAGGAGATCGTCGGCAAGCACGGCTCGAGCGCCCAGGACACCGGGTCCGCCGAGGTGCAGATCGCGCTCCTCACCGCCCGCATCAACGAGCTGACCGAGCACCTTCGCACGCACCCGAAGGACCACTACTCGCGCCGCGGCCTGCTCAAGCTCGTCGGTCGCCGGCGCCGGCTCCTGCAGTACCTGCAGAAGCGAAACCTCGAGGGCTACCGCGCCCTCATCCAGGAGCTCG
>JBIOZO010000303.1:0-24011 GCA_044871215.1 Gaiellaceae bacterium
GTCGAGACGATCGAGGAGGCCGCGGCCAAGATCCAGCAGCTCGCGCCGAGCCTGCGGGTCGAGGTCGCCCACGGCCAGATGCGGGAGCGCGAGCTCGAGGAGAAGATGCACGCGTTCCTCCGCGGCGACGCGGACGTGCTCGTCTCGACGACGATCATCGAGTCGGGGCTCGACATCCCGCAGGCGAACACCCTGATCGTGGAGCGGGCCGATGCGCTCGGCCTCGCCCAGCTCTACCAGATCCGCGGGCGCGTGGGTCGCTCCGACGTCCTTGCCCACGCCTACCTGTTCTACCCCGACTCCCGCGAGCTGACGCCTGAGGCGCGCGCCCGGCTGGCGACGCTCGCCGACCACACCGAGCTCGGGGCGGGTTTCGCGATCGCGATGCGCGACCTCGAGATCCGCGGTGCCGGCGACCTGCTCGGTGCCGAACAGTCGGGCCACGTCGCCGCGCTCGGCTTCGAGCTCTACGTCGAGCTGCTCGCCGAGGCGGTCGCGGAGCTCTCGGGCGAGCGGCGGCCGGCTGTGCGGCCGGTGCGTGTGGAGGCGACCGTCGACGCGTACGTGCCCGCGCCGTACATCGAGGCCGAGGCCTTGAAGATCGACCTGCACCGCCGCCTGGCGTTGACCGAGACCGAGGACGAGTTGCGCGAGCTGCAGGCCGCGACCGAGGACCGCTACGGGCCGCTGCCCGAGCCGGTCCAGAACCTGTTCTCGATCCAGGAAGCGAAGCTGAAGCTCGCACAGGTCGGCGCCGACTACCTCGTCTTCCGGGCCGGCAAGGCGACGGTCGGTTCGCTCCTGCTCGGCTCCGCGGAGCTGCGCGCGCTGCGCTCGGAGCTCGACACCGCCGTCTACACGAGTGCCCGCCGCGAGGTTTCGTTGAGATCCGATGAATTCTTAGGAGCGGTTCAGTTGGTCGATGCTATACTCGACGCGCGCCGGGCAGCGTGAGCAAAATCCCTGCTGCTGGCGCTTTTTCCATGAGACGACTCGTACTGATCGGCCTTTGCGCGGCGCTGATGCTCGTCGTCACGGCGTGCGGCGACAGCGGGCCCAAGGCCGTGCCCGACGATGCCGTCGCGGTCGTCGGCGACCAGACGATCACGAAGGAGCAGTGGAACGCGCTGATCGCGCAGACGAAGCGCAACTTCCTCGCGACGAAGCGCGCCTTCCCGAAGCCTGGCACGGTCGACCTCGCGAACCTGAAGACGAACGCGACGCAGTTCCTGATTCAGGGCAGCGAGTACCAGCAGGAGGCCGACAAGCTCGGCGTGAAGGTGACCGATGCGGACGTCGACGCGCGCCTCGACCAGATCAAGAAGCAGTACTACGGCAACCCCGCCGGCCAGAAGCAGGCGACCAAGGCGCAGATGGAGAAGCGCTACCAGGCCGCCCTCAAGCAGCAGGGCTTCACCGACGAGGAGGTCCGGCAGGGGATCAAGCTCCAGCTGATCCGCGAGAAGGTCTTCACGAAGGTCACGAAGGACGTCAAGGTCTCGGACGACGAGATCAAGTCGTACTACGACAAGAACAAGCAGCAGTACGCGACGCCCGCCCAGCCCGAGAGCCGGGACGTCCGCCACATCCTCGTCAAGACGAAGAAGCAGGCCGACCAGCTCTACGCGCAGCTGAAGGCGGACCCGAGCAAGTTCGCGCAGCTCGCGAAGAAGTACTCGACCGACACCTCCTCCGCGCAGAACGGCGGCAAGCTTCCGCCGGGCACCGCGGTCAAGGGCCGGCTCGTGCCGGAGTTCGAGAAGGTCGCATTCTCGATCAAGGAGAACGTGATCTCGAAGCCGGTGCACTCGCAGTTCGGCTGGCACATCATCGAGGCCCTCGGCCCGATCAAGGCCGGCACGCCCGCGAAGCCGACGCCGCTCGCCCAGGTGAAGGAGGCGATCCGCCAGCAGCTCCTCTCGCAGGACAAGCAGAAGGAGATGGACAAGTGGCTGGCCGGGATCAAGAAGGACTACTGCAAGAAGATCGGCTACCAGCAGGGTTACGCCCCGCCGCCCGGCCAGGACCCCTGCAAGACGTCGTCCTCGACGACGGGCTCGGCCACCACCACCGGCTAGCCGGGTGGCCCTCGCCGACGCGCTGGTCGAGCTGCAAGAGCTGACCGAGCGCCTGCGCCGGGACTGTCCCTGGGACCGCGAGCAGACCGCCAAGACGATCGTCCCGCACACCGTCGAGGAGGCGTACGAGGTCGCCGATGCCGCGATCGTCGGCGACCCGGCGAAGCTGCTCGATGAGCTCGGCGACCTGCTCTTCCAGGTCTACTTCCTCGCGTTGCTCCTCGCCGAGCGCGGCGAGGGCGACCTCGAGGCCGTGGCGCGAGCGGTGCACGAGAAGCTCGTCCGGCGCCATCCCCACGTCTTCGGCGACGCCGAGGCGAGGACGGCAGGACGGGTGCGCGAGAACTGGGAGCGGATCAAGCGCGAGCAGGAGGAGCGCGAGGGCGTCTTCCACGACGTGCCCGATTCGTTGCCCTCGCTGCTCTACGCGCGGAAGGTGCAGCGCCGTGCCCGCGCCGTCGGCTTCGAGTACCCGGACGTCGACGCCGCGCTGGCCGACCTCGACGACGAGGTCCGCGAGCTCAAGGAGGCGGTCGAGGAGGCGGGCGGCGAGCCGCCGCCCGAAACCGAGCCGCATCCGCACGTCTTCGAGGAGCTGGGCGACGTGCTGTTCGCGGCGGTCAACGTCTCGCGGAGGCTGAACGTCGACCCCGAGCTCGCGCTGCGGGCGATGAGCGACCGTTTCGTCGCACGGGTCGAACGGGCCGAGCAGATCGCCGCGGACGAGGGCAGGCGCTGGACGGAGCTGGAGCTCGACGAGCAGGACCGCTACTTCGATCTCGCCAAGGAGGCAGGCACATGACCGCGATCTCGCGCACCCACGCGCGTCAGGTCCTCGACTCGCGGGGGAACCCGACAGTCGAGGTCGACATCACGCTCGAGTCAGGCGCGACCGGCCGAGCGGCGGTGCCCTCCGGTGCCTCCACCGGGGTGCACGAGGCGCTCGAGCTGCGCGACGGCGGCTCGAAGTGGGGCGGGAAGGGCGTTACGAAGGCGGTTGCGAACGCGAACGGCGAGATCGCCGAAGCGGTGGGCGGCCTCGACGCTGCCGACCAGCGAGCCGTCGACGAGCGCCTCGTCGAGCTCGACGGGACCGACAACAAGGGCCGCCTCGGCGCGAACGCCATCCTGGGTGTATCGCTGGCGGTAGCGAAGGCGGCCGCGGCCGACGCCGGCGTCTCGCTCTTCCGCCATCTGGGCGGCGAGGACGCCTCGACCCTTCCGGTGCCGATGCTGAACGTGATCAACGGCGGGGCGCACGCGCAGAACTCGATCGACCTGCAGGAGTTCATGGTCGTTCCGGCCGGCGCGGACACGTTCGCCGAGGCGGTGCGCGTCGGCGCCGAGGTGTTCCACGCGCTGAAGGCGCTCCTGCACGAGCGCGGCCTCGCGACCGCGGTCGGCGACGAGGGCGGCTTCGCCCCCGATCTCGGCTCGAGTGAAGAGGCAATCGAGGCGGTGCTCGAGGCGGCGGAGCGCGCCGGACACCGGGATCGGGTCGCGATCGCGCTCGACCCGGCCGCGACTGAGCTCTACGAGGACGGCCGCTACCGCTTCGAGGGTCGCGACGAGTCCGGGGACGGGATGGTCGAGCACCTCGCGAAGCTCGTCGAGCGCTTCCCGATCGTCTCGATCGAGGACGGGCTCGCCGAGGACGACTGGGGCTCGTGGCGCGCGCTGACCGAGGTGGCCGGCTCCAGCGTGCAGCTCGTCGGCGACGACATCTTCGTCACCAACCGCGCCCGGCTGCGGCGCGGGATCATGGAGAACGTCGGCAACGCGATCCTGATCAAGGTCAACCAGATCGGGACGCTCACCGAGACGCTCGACACGATGGCGATGGCGCGCGAGGCGGGGTACGCCTGCGTGATGTCGCACCGGTCGGGCGAGACGGAGGACACGACGATCGCCGACCTCGCCGTCGCGACCGGCTGCGGGCAGATCAAGACGGGCGCGCCTTCGCGCAGCGACCGCGTGGCGAAGTACAACCAGCTGCTGCGGATCGAGGAAGAGCTCGGCGACCGCGCGGTCTATCCCGGCTGGGACGCGTTCCCGCGGTTCGTCCGCTAGCAGGGGTCGCCGCTACGCTGGAACGGTGGCCGCACCCCTGCGCCGTACGAAGATCGTCGCCACGATCGGGCCGGCGTGCTCGACACCCGAGAAGCTGCTCGAACTCGTTCGCGCCGGCGTCGACGGCGCGCGGCTGAACCTCTCGCACGGCACGCACGACCAGCACCGCGAGTGGGCACGGATGGTGCGTGAGACCGAGCGCGAGCTCGGCCGCCCGATCGCCCTCATCGCCGACCTTCAAGGCCCGAAGCTCCGCATCGGCGACCTGGCCGAGCCCGTCTCGCTCCGCCGGGGCGAAGCGATCACGGTCGGCCCCGCGGACGGCGCCTCCAACGGCCAGCTCCCGGTCAGCCCGTCCGTGATCAGCGAGGTGCTCCAGCCGGGCCACGACGTCCTCATCGACGACGGCCTCGTCCGCCTGCGGGTCGACAGCGTCGAGTCGGGCCGCGCGACCTGCACCGTGGTCGAGGGCGGCGTCGTCACCTCGCACAAGGGCGTAAACCTGCCGGGCGTCCCGATCCCGATTCCGTCCATCACCCGGAAGGACATGGACGACCTCGAGCTCGCGCTCGGGCTGGGCGTCGACTTCGTCGCTCTCTCCTTCGTCCGCTCGGCCGCCGACGTGCGCGACCTGCGCGCCCTGATCGAGCAGGCCGGCTCGCACGCGCACGTGATCGCGAAGATCGAGAAGTCGGAGGCGGTCGACGCGCTCGACGAGATCCTCGAAGAGACCGACGCTGTGATGGTCGCGCGCGGCGACCTCGGGGTCGAGATCGGCCCCGCGCTCGTGCCGCTGCTGCAGAAGCGGATCATCATCGCCGCGCTCGAGCGCGGGAAGCCGGTGATCACGGCCACGCAGATGCTCGAGTCGATGATCCACCAGGCCGAGCCCACGCGCGCGGAGGCGAGCGACATCGCCAACGCGATACTCGACGGTAGCTCGGCGCTGATGCTCTCCGCGGAGACCGCGGCCGGCGAGTATCCGGTCGAGTCGGTCGCCTACATGGACCGGATCGCGCGGGCGGTCGAGCCGAGCCTCGGCTACCGGCACGAGTTGCCGGAGCGCGCCGACGAGCCGACGGTGGGCCAGGCGATGTCGAATGCGGCGTGCGACATCGCCGAGGTGCTTCGTGCGAAGGCCATCCTCGTCCCGACCTACACCGGCCGCACGGCGTCGGTGGTGGCGCGGCTGCGGCCGCGGCCGCCGATCATCGCGCTCACCCACCACGACTACGCCCTGCGGCAGATGGCGATCGAGTGGGGTGTGTCGGCGTTCCTGATCCCGGAGGCCGATGACTACGACACGCTGCTCCAGGCGTCGTGCGACGCGGCGCGCGAGAGCGGTCTAGTCAGCGAGGGCGACCGCGTGGTGATCACGGCGGGCACAGCAGTGAACCTGCCGGGCACGACCGACCTGATCAAGGTCGACGTCATCTGACGCAGGACGACCCGGCGGTGCGGCGAATCGCGTGGCGTGGCCAAGCGATCCTCCCGTAAGTCGCCCCCGCGCTCGCGCTACGTCCTGCGCTGGGTCGGGCTGGCCGCGATCGTGCTCGTCGGCCTGCTGTACGCGCGCCCGCTGCGCAGCTACGTCCAGGCCAAGCACGACCTCGCGACCCGAACGGCCGACGTTCAGGCGCTGCGCGCCGAGAAGCGCGAGCTGCAGCACCGGCTTGCGGAGTCGAGCACCGGCGAGGCGCTGACCGAGCAGGCCCGCCGCCTGGGCCTCGTACGCCCCGGCGAGAAGCTCTACATCGTCAAGGGCATCTCGGCCTGGGTGCACGGCGGCAAGACTACGATCGAGCATGGTGGACGATGACCGCGCGATCGTCGAGCGGCAGCTAGGCCGGACGCCTCGCGCGTTCCGCCGCGTGGCGGTTCGGTGCCCGTTTGGGGTCCCGGCGGTAACCGAACAGGAGCCGTTCGACGAGTCGGGAAAGCCGTTTCCCACGACCTACTGGATCACGTGCCGCCACCTGGGCGCCGCGATCGCGCGGCTCGAGGCGGCCGGCGGCGTCGAGCGCTTCGGCCGGCTGGCGCGCGAGGACCCCGACCTCGCCGAGAGTCTGGCGCGCGGGCATGCGGAGCAGCGTCGCCTGCGTCCGGAGCTGCCTGGCGGCATCGGCGGCCAGACGCGGACGGGCGGGCTCAAGTGCCTGCACGCCCACGCGGCCTTCGCGCTAGCGCGGCCGGGCTACGAGCTCGGCGAGCGGATCCTCGAGGAGCTCGAGCCCCTGTGGCCCGACCGCTGCTGCAGCGGCTAGGAGGACTCGGCGGAATAGCGATCGTCGCCGGGGCGCGAAGCTCGTTCCGAAGGCAAGGACGCAGGGAGTGCGCGTAGCCAGCGGCTACGGGCGCGACCGAGGACGCAGCGTCGGGGCGAGCAGCGGTTCCGGCGGCCACCCGCTATTGCGTCGAGCCCTCCTTGTAAAGTCGCCGCCCGTGGAGGGCGCGCTCGAGAGCACGCGACGCGAATGGGAGGACGGCAACCGCCGGCTGCAGGCTGCAGCCTCCGACCGCACCGTGTACGAGCGCCTGCTCGCCGAGGTCGACCTCGTGCTCGAGCAGCTGCGCCGCCGTGTGGGTCAGACGTTCACGCTCGACGAGCTCGCCTCCGCCTACGGCGACTCCGACCGCTGGGTGCAGGAGGCCATGATCGAGGCCGAGCCCGCACCTGGCTGGCCGGCCCGCTCGACGATCGCCCAGGACGCGGCGTTCCACGTCTACTCCCGCGGCGCCGTCGACTACCGCCCGTGAGCGCCACCCAGCGGCGGCGGAGGAAGCGGTCGACCGGCGGCCGCATTGCCTGGGCGCTCGCGCTGCTGCTCGTCTTCGCCGTCGGGATCGCCCTCGGCCAGGCGCTCGAGGACAATCCCGGGCCGGCCTCGACGATCACCCAGGAGCAGACGTTCTCGGTGCCGCCGGAGTCGGCGACGGTGACCGTCACGGCCCCGTAAATAGCGATGTCTCAGAATCGAAAGCTTTGGGTAGATTCGCCGCGCGATGGCGCGCGAGAACACGACCAGGTCGCCGCTCGGCGACCCTGACTGGCTCACCCTGGGCCAGGCCGCGCGCTACCTCGGCGTCGCCCAGAGCACGATCCGAAAGTGGTCTGACAGCGGTCGCGTGCGAGCCTTCAAGACGCCCGGCCGGCATCGCCGCTACCGGCGCGACGACCTCGACGCGTTCCTCGAGCGGTCGCTCCCCGACGCGCGGCCGGGCCCGGTCGTGCTGATCGTCGACGACGACGAGCGGCTGCGCGAGTACGTCCGCGTCAACCTCGAAATGGAGGGCTACACGGTGCAGGAGGCCGGCAGCGCCGAGGAAGGGATGGACGTGCTCGACGACCTGCGGCCGGACCTCGTGCTGCTGGACGTGATGATGCCCAAGGTGGACGGCTGGGAGATGCTGCAGCGGATGCACGACCGGCACGGCGTTGGCTCGATCCCGGTCGTGATGTTCAGCGGCAAGGTCGACGAGGGCGCAGCCGGCGAGGCAGAGGAGCGAGGCGCGCAGGGCTTCATCGGCAAGCCGTTCGATCCGCAAGAGCTGATCGCGCAGACCAAGCAGCTCCTTCCGACCTGATCTCGCTCGACCGCCACCTCGAGCGCTGGGTCGTGCACCACCGGCTCGGGTGGCTGAACCCGGTTGTCGTCGACCTGACCCGCATCGCGACCGAGGGCCTACTCTTCGTGCTGATCGGCGCGGTGCTGGCGGTGATCTGGCGGCGGCCGTGGTTCCTGCTACTGCTCGTGGCCGCAGACCTGGCTGCAGACGCGCTCTCGCTGGTGCTGCGCCAGTGGATCGGTCGCCTGCGCCCGCCGCTCGTCTACCCGGATCCGCGGCCGCTCGTGCCGACCCCGCACACCGGCTCGTTCCCGTCCGGCCACTCGGCGTCGGCCTTTGCCTGCGCGACGGTGATCGCGTGGGCCTCGCCGCGGCTGGCGCTGCCGGCGTTCGTCCTGGCGTGGCTGGTCGCGTGGTCCCGCGTTTACGTCGGGGTGCACTTCCCCCTCGACGTGCTGGGGGGCGCCGCGCTCGGCGTGCTCGTGGCTACAGCTCTTCTGAGGCTCGCAGCAGGCCGGCCGCGATTACGCCCAGGCTCGCCAGCAGGCTGATCCAGATCCCGATCCCGCGGCCGGCCGGCGGCGGAATCGAGTCGGGGATCGAGATCAGCCGGATCAGCACGAAGATGGTCGCCAGCGAGCCGAGCGCGATCACGACCAGGCTCTCGGGCACGGCGGGCGGCAGCTCGAAGCCGAACTCACGCGCAAGGGCGAGCCCGATCAGGACGAGCCCGATCACGAAGACGAGCTTGCCGAGCACGCCCGTGTGCCAGGCGATCACGGCGAGGGTAGGCCCGGCGGTGTTCGGCCCGGCGTACCAGTCCGTGAAGGCGGAGATCGTCAGGATCAGGCCCGCGATCCAGGCGAGGCGGCCGCCGAGCGCCCAGAAACCCGTCGGAGCGGGGCGGACGAAGATCTCCTCGTCGGGCTCGTAGAACGGGTCCTGTTCGGCCGGTGGGAATGGCTCGGGCGTTTGCACGCGTCGGAGTATGGGCATTTTTCTTTCAGGATTCAGGAGAAGGGGGTCGCGGATGTCGGAAGACCGACAGGAGACTGGCGCCGAGCCCGGCGAGGACTACGTCCAGTTCACGGCCGCGGGCGTGAGTGCGAAGGGGCAGTTCCAGTGCTCCGGCTGCGGGTACGGCGTGACCGTCCACCGCACGCTGCCGGTCTGCCCGATGTGCTCGGGCAGCTCCTGGGAGCAGGCCGCCTGGAGCCCGTTCGGCCGCTCGACGGCGGTGGGTTAGAGCCCGAACAGCTGCTGGATCTGGTTCCAGATCACGATCGCCAAGGCGACGCTCGTGGCGAGCACGGCGGTCAGCGCGAGCCAGAAGCGGAGGCGGGCGAGGTTCCGCTCGCGCGCCCGTTCTTCCCGAGCGTGGCGCTTGATCCGCTGGCGCCGATAGTTCCGGTGGATCGCCGTCGGGTCGAGCAGCTCCTCCTCCACGTGCTTTCGCTCGGGCAGGGCCACGCGCGGAGTCTAGTAGCCCGTGCTTTCATGCGGATCAGAACATGTCCGTCACCGGGGATACACGCGATCTCGTCGGGCTCGACGCAGCGCTCGGCGCGATCGCCGGGCGGACCGCCGACGTCGTCGGTGCGAACGTCGTCGTCGCCCGGTTGGTCGACGACTCTGGCTCTGCCGTAGCTCGCGCGGTGCACGCGGAGTCCGCGGCGCTGCGGGCTGAGCTCGAGGGCTCACGCCTCTCGGCGCCGCTCGTCCCGGCCGAGCCGCTCGACGGCCGCGACGACCTGCCCGGGCCGCTGCGGCGGGTCGCGGAGCAGCTCGGCGCAGTCGGCGTCCTGCGCCTACCCGTGCGCGAGGGCAACGCGGTCGTGGGATCGCTCGAGCTGTTCCGCCGACACGACGAGTTCGACGAGCAGGAGCGGACGCTCGGCCTCGCAGCCGCCGACGAGATCGCGCTCGCCCGCCGGGCGTTCGGCGACGGCGATGCCGCCGTCACGGGCCCGGACCTGCTCGGGCTCGCCGGCGATGCGCTCGCAGCCGGCTCCGACGAGTCGCGCGCCGCGGATCAGGTCGCGACGCTCGCGGCCGAGGCGACGGGCGCGAAGGCCTGCGTCGTGTGGCGCTACGAGCAGCAGGGGCCGGTGGTCGCCGCGATCTCGGGGCCTGCGCTGCCGGCGGCGACCGCGCTGGACGCGGTTCGCCGTGCACGCGACGTGCCGGGCTCGATCGCGGTCGAGTCGCTGGAGGAGGACGGCACGGTAGTGACGCTGCAGCTCGGCGAGCCGCCGCAGGGAGCGCTGCAGCTGCTGCTCGCGGAGGAGCCGGATCCGAGCGACCCGCTGCTCGACCGGCTCGGCACCTTCGCCGTCCGCGCGGCGCACGCGCTACGCGCCGGCGAGCGCCGGCAGACTCTCACCGTTGAGCTCGAGCGGACGCGCGCGCTGCTGACGATCGTCGGGCAGGCGATTGCGCAGCTTTCGCTGGCCCACACCCTCGAAACCGCGATCGAGCACGTCTCCGGTCTGCTCGGCGCCGAGCGGCTCGCGCTCTACCTCACCGCCGAGTCGGGACGGCTCGAGCCCGCCGCCGAGCGCGGGCTGACCGGGCCCCACGCCCGCGTCGCAGAGCGCCTGCTCGAGCAGGTGCTTGGGCCGGCGCGCGGGCGCGGACTGCTCGGGATCCCGTACGCCGCCAGCGACCCGCGCCTGGCGGGAGTGACCGACGTGATCGAGGAGATCGGGATCGAGGCGGCGATTGCCGTCCCCCTGCGCGTGCGCGACGACCTGATCGGGCTGCTCGCCGTCTACCCGGCCGCCGGGCGTGAGCTGACCGAGAACGAGGAGCAGCTCCTGCGCGCGCTGGCGGCCCAGCTCGCGGTCGCGGTCCAGAATGCGCGCCTCCACGAGGAGACGAAGCTCGCCGACGAGGAACGGAAGGAGGCGCTCGAGTCCGAGCGCGAGTCCTCGCGCCGCCTGCAGGCCCTCTACGAGATCTCGCGCGTGTTCTCCGAGAGCCTCTCGCTGGAGCTGACCCTGGAGGCCGTGACCCGGACGATCGTCGAGACGCTCGGCGTCGACGCCGCCTCGCTGCGGATGCCGGACGCGCGCGGAGCGTCGCTCGACCTCGTCGCAATGCACGTCCGCGACGAGCGGATGGCCGAGCCGATGCGCGCGATCCTCTCCCTGCCGCAGCCGCTCTCGCCTGTGCGGCCGAACGTCTTCCGCAGCGGCCGCGCGCTGATGCTCGACCCGCGCACCGCGCGCTCGCTCGGCCCGGCGCACGAGCCGCTCGTCCCGTTTCTCGAGAAGGGCTCGACGGCCGCCGTCATCCCGCTCGCCACACAGGCCGAGATTCTCGGGACGCTGACGCTCGTCTCGCTCGACCCCGACCGGCCGGTCGGAGGCGCGACGCTGGAGGCTGCGAGCTCGATCGCCGGACAGGCGGCGCTCGCGCTCGACAACGCACGCCTCTACCAGCAGCAGAAGCAGTTCGCGGACTCGATGCAGCGCTCGCTCCTGCCGCGCGAGCAGCCGCAGGCCGCCGGGCTCGACATCGGCGCCGTGTACGCCTCGTCGGCCCGCATGGACGTCGGCGGTGACGTCTACGACTTCCTCCAGCTGGCCGACGGAAAGCTGGCGGTCGTGCTCGGCGACGTCACCGGGCACGGGATCGACGCGGCCGCCGACATGGCCATGGCGAAGTTCGTCTTTCGCTCCCTTGCGCGCGAGCATTCGGAGCCCTCCGACTTCCTCGCCGCGGCGAACGAGATCGTCGTCGAAGAGATCGGCGACGGGAAGTTCATCACGATGCTCTACGTCACCGCCGACGGCCGTGCGGGCGAGCTCGCCTGCGCGAGCGCCGGGCACCCGCCGCCTCGGGTGGTACGCGACGGCGCGCCGGTGCCGCTCGGCGTGCGCGGCCTCGCGCTCGGGATCGCCGGCGGTCAGGCCTACGAGGTCGAGCGCGTCCGGCTGGAGCCCGGCGACGCAGCCGTGCTCTTCACCGACGGCCTGCTCGAGGCGCGCCGCGACGGCGAGCTGTACGGGGAGGAGCGGCTCGATGTCTCGCTCGCGAAGCACGCTTCCTTGCCCGCCGAGCAGCTCGCCGTGGCGCTGGTCGAGGACTGTCGCGCGTTCGGGGGCGACCTCGCCGACGACTGCGCCGTCGTCGTGCTCAAACGCACGTGATCGAGCTCGCACGGCGGGACGGAGGGCCGCTACGGATCGGCCATCGCGGAGCGGCTGCGCTCGCGCCGGAGAACTCGCTCGAGGCGATCGCGCTGGCGGTCGAGCTCGGCTGCGACCTGGTCGAATTCGACGTGCATGCGGTCGGCTCGGCGCTAGTGGTCGCGCACGATACGCCTGCCGCTGGCGACGGCCTGCCGACCCTCGACGACGTGCTCTCGCTCCTCGCCGCGAGTGACGCCGGCGTCCACCTCGACCTGAAATCGCAGCGCGCCGAGCGGCCCGTCGCAGACGCGCTGCGGCGGCACGGCCTCGTCGAGCGGACCGTCGTGAGCTCGTTCCGCCCCCCGACCCTGCGGGCGATGCATGAGGCCGAGCCGGGCTTGCGGCTGGGGCGGACCTACCCCCAGGATCGAACCGGGCTGACGAAGCGGCCGATCTTCCATCCACCGGCGCGGGCGATCGTGCGCGTGCTGCGCCGGACGCTGCCGCGTTACCTCCCATCGCTATTGGCCGGCTCGAGCGCGACCGCGGCGGTGCTCTACTGGGAGGTCGTGAGCGAGGCCGCCGTCGCGCGCTGCCACGCGCTCGGCGCGCCGGTGCTCGTGTGGACGGTGGACGACGCGGCTCTGCTCCCGTGGCTGGATGAGATCGGCGTGGACGGCGTGATCACGAACGATCCGCGCATATTTCCTGCGTGACTACACTTTCGCGCGGGATGAGAAGGGCGGGGCTTCTGCTGCTGTTTCTGCTCGGCCTGGGCGCCGCAGGCGGCCTGTCGGCCGGCGTCGTCGCCGCGACCACGACCACCGGTACGACCACGACGACGCCGACCACGATCGCCAGCGGCGTGACCATCTCGGGCGTCCAGGTCGGCGGGCTGACGGCCGACGCCGCCTACACGGCGGTCTCCGCGTCGTTCGCGCGGCCACTCACGCTCGTAATGCCGCGCCACCGGCTCACCGTCGAGCCCGCGCGCATCGGCGCGATGGCCGCCGTCCGCGCCGCGGTCTCGCGCGCGATCACCGCTGCCCCCGACACCGAGTTGAAGCTGCGCGTGATCCTCAGCCGCAAGGGCACGCAGCGCTACCTCGACGCCGTCGCGAAGCGCTTCGACCGCGAGCCTGTCGACTCGCAGCTCGTGCTCCGCAACCTGCACCCCGTGACGACGAAGGAGAAGGTGGGCCGCGAGCTGCGCGAGGTGCGGGCGATGAACGCGATCTTCACGGCGCTTGTCACGAACACGCGGCCCGAGGTGGCCCTGCAGTTCAGCGAGCTCAAGCCTTCGGTCACGCGAGCGTCGTTCGGCCCGACGATCGTGATCCGCCGCGGCTCGAATCGCCTCTACCTCTACAAGGGCATGCGCTTCCAGCGAGTGTTCGGCGTCGCTACCGGCCAGTCGGTCTACCCGACGCCCCTCGGGCGCTGGCACATCGTCGTGATGTCGCGGAACCCATGGTGGTATCCGCCGAACTCGACGTGGGCCAAGGGCGAGAAGCCCGTTCCGCCCGGCCCCGGCAACCCGCTCGGCACTCGCTGGATGGGTCTCTCGGCGAGCGGCGTTGGCATCCACGGGACACCGGACGACGCCTCGATCGGCTATTCGGCTTCGCACGGCTGCATCCGCATGCACATCCCCGACGCGGAGTGGCTCTTCAACCACGTGACGGTCGGGACGACGGTCTTCATCGTCCCGCAGTAGGTGCTTCTCCCAGCAATGGCCTCCGGTCTCTCGCCCACTGACACACGGCGCCAGAGACCGTCCTCGCCCTTGCCCAGGCAACCGGCCTGGGCTGCGGACGAGTTCGACCTCTGGCTTGGTGTCAGCGACCGAGAGCCACGGCCCTATCGCCGGAAGAAGCACAGATGACCGGAGCTCGGCTCAAGCTCGGCGCGCAGGCACTGGCGGTCGGGCTGGTCGCCCTGCTGCTCGCGCTGCTCGTCTGGAAGCTCGCGAAGGGCTCCGGCAAGGAGGCGGCGATCGGCAAGCCGGCGCCGGACTTCACCCTCAATCGAGTCGGCGGGCCCGGCAAGCTGCAGCTCGCTTCGCTGCGCGGGAAGGTGGTCGTCCTCAACTTCTGGGCGTCCTGGTGCTACCCGTGCAACCAGGAGGCGCCGACGTTGCAGGCCGCGGCGAAGCGCTACGGCGACCGAGTCGTGGTGCTGGGGGTGGACGTCAACGACCCCACGAGCGACGCGCGCAAGTTCGCCCGCAAGTTCAAGCTCACCTACCCGCTCGTGCACGACAACCACAACGTCACCTCGCCGAAGTACGGCCTGACTGGATTGCCGGAGACGTTCTTCATCGACCGCACCGGCAAGCTCGTCGGCCACGTCGCCGCCGCGATCGACGCAGCCGACTTGCGCGACGGGGTCGAGCAGGCGCTGAAGTCGTGAGGTTCGTCCTCGTGGCGCTCGCCGCGCTGGCGCTGGCCGCGCCGGCGCTCGCCAGCGAGCAGCATCCGACGCTTTCCGAGCTCGAGGGACAGCTGATGTGTCCGATCTGCGAGGGCGAGACCCTGGCGCAGTCGGACTCCGCTGCGGCGCAGCGGATCAAGGTCGAGATCCAGCAGCGCATCTCCGCCGGGGACACCCGCAGCGAGATCAAGCGCCGGCTCGTCGCGGAGTGGGGGACACGGATCCTGGCGGCGCCGCCCCGGCACGGCTTCGACCTGCTGGCGTGGCTGCTCCCGATCGTCGGTGTGCTCGGCGGCGCGGCCGTGCTCGGCCTGCTCGCGTTCCGCTGGACGCGCGAGCGCGATCCCGAGCCGGCGCCCCAGCGCTGGTCGCTGAACGGGCACCCGCTCGGGCCGGAGGAGGAGCGCCGGCTCGACGAGGAGCTCGCGCGCTTCGATGGCTGAGCGTGTGGCCGCCGCTTTCGCGGCCGGGTTGGTCTCGATTGCCTTCCCCTGCGTGCTGCCGCTCGTGCCGGGCTACCTCTCGGCGATCACCGCGGTCGAGGTCGACCGGCTCGGCGAGCGCGGCATCGCGAGGCGGGTGGTCGCGGCGAGCATGCCGTTCGCGCTCGGCTTCACGGTCGTGTTCGTGGCCCTCGGCGCTGCGGCGGCGGCGCTCAGCGGCTGGGTCGACCTGGAGACGCGCTCGAAGATTGCCGGCTTCGTGCTCGTCGTCCTCGGACTCGCCTTCATGGGGCTACTGCCGTGGCCCGAACGCGTGCTCGCGCCCGGCGCCATCACCCGAGCCCGGGCGAGTGGCTCCCGTGCCCTCCTCGGCGCGGCGTTCGCGATCTGCGCAGCACCCTGCGTCGGCGTCCTGCTCGGGGCCATCCTTGCCCTGGCGGCCGACTCGCGGACGGTGGTGCGCGGCTGCATCCTGCTCGCCGCCTACTCGTTCGGGATCACCGTCGCCTTCGTCGCGATCGGGGTCGCGTTCACGCGGGCGATGGCCGCCTTCCGCTGGGTGCGCGACCACTACGACTGGATCCGCTACCTGAGCGGCGGCACGCTGGTCGTGCTCGGGCTGCTGCTGTTCTTCAACCGCGACTGGTGGCTCAACGTGCTGCTGAACCGAGCGCTTGACGGGCTAGGCCTGGGTGGGCAGCTCTAGCGCCGGCAGCTCGAGCGAACCGGCCTCGACCACCTCGGCAGCCGCTGCTACCTGCGCGAGCAGCGCCGTGACGTCGACGCCCCGATGCTCGGGCACGTACGGTCCGAGCCGGCGCGCGGCCTTTTCCAGCTGCCGCTCGCAGCCGACGCGGTTGCCCCGTCCGGCCTGGTACCACGCGACCGTGACGTGCACGAGCCCCTGGTAGAAGTCGCGCTCCTCCGGCGGGGCCGCTCGCCAGGCGTCCTCCAGCTCCTCGTGGGCCGCGAAGTACTCGCCGCGGCGGATCAGGCCGAGGCCGGTTTCAAGCTGGCTCATGGCGTTGGAGACTAGGCGTCGAGGTGTTACGTTTGCCGCATGGCGACGATCCTGCTCGTAGGCGTCGACCTGTTCTTTCGGGGCAAGCTCGAGGGCCTGTTGCAGGGCCATCACCTGATCACGACCGAGAGCGTCGACCCGCCCGACTGCGTGATCGCGGACATCGCCCGCATCGACCCAGACGAGGTCGCGGACACCTATCCGGAGATACCGATCCTCGGCTTCACGAACCACACCGACACCGACGGGTTGCGGCGTGCGCACGCCGCGGGCTTCGATCAGGTGGTCGCGAAGTCGGCTCTCGACGAGGGCGCGAAGGACTTCGTCGACGGGCTGAGCGCGTCAGTAGACTGACCGGCCGCTGTGACCTACATCATCGCCGAGCCCTGCATCGACATCAAAGACCTGTCCTGCGTGGACGTCTGCCCCGTCGACTGCATCCACGAGTTCGAGCGCATCCTCGTGATCGACCCCGAAGAGTGCATCGACTGCGGGGCCTGCGAGCCCGAGTGCCCGGTCGAGGCGATCTTCCCGGAGGACGCGCTGCCGGCGAAGTGGGAGCCGTTCGTGAAGATCAACTACGCCTACCCGGAGGGCGCTGACGTGATCAACAACCTCACGAACGCGTACGCGACCGAGCACAACGTCCAGAACGAACCGCTCGAATAACTCTCGCCGTTCCGGGTAGGGCTCCCTCGACACAACGAGGAGGGATCGCATGCCACAGAAGGCCTGGAGCGCCAAGCGCGAGCGGCAGTACGAGCACATCGTCGAGAGCGAGAAGGAGCAGGGCCGCTCCAAGAAGCGCGCGAAGGAGATCGCCGCGCGCACGGTCAACAAGGAGCGCGCCCGCAGCGGCGAGGCCAAGGAGTCCTCGCGCTCGTCGCGCGAGGACATGTCCTCGAGCCGCCGCGGCGGCCTGCGCTCGGGCACGAACCGCCCGAAGGGCCGCACCAAGGAGCAGCTCTACAACGAGGCGAGGCAGATGAACATCGACGGCCGCTCGAAGATGAGCAAGCAGCAGCTCCAGCGGGCGGTCGACCGCCGCAAGTAGGCGCATGGCTATGCTCCCGCGGTGAATCCGGAGACCCTCGACCACGTCGCCCTCTGGGTTGCCGACCGCGACCCGATCGCCGACTTCGTCACCGCCCGCGTCGGGATGCACGTCGTCGACCGGACCGATGCCTTCACGCTCGTCGGCTCGGATGCCCGCCGCGGCAAGCTGACGCTCTTCGAAGCCGAGGGGCCGCGCGAGCAGGGAGCGCTCAAGCACGTCGCGCTGCGCGTTTCGAGCCTCGACTCCGCACTCGGTTCGCTCGATGGAACGCAGGTCGACCGCCCGCGTGAGGGCGAGGTCTACTTCGACCTTCCGGAGGGCCTGCGGCTCGGGCTCGTCGAGGCGCCGACCGGCGTCGAGTACGACCTCGATCACGTCGCGCTCTGGTCGGCTGCCCCCGAGGAGACGGCCAAGGAGTATCTGGGCCTGGGCTTCTCCGAAGCTTCGGCTGGTCCGTCCGGCGCTCCCCGCGTCGAGGTCGGCGGGGCGTTCATCGAGTTCCACCAAGGCGAGCCCGGCGATCCCGAGAAGCCGCTTCTGAACCACCTCGCGGTGCTGGTCGATTCGGCCGAGGACCACATCTCCGAGGCGCGCGAGATGGGCCTCGAGATCGACAACATCGTGGACGCGGCCAACACCTACGCGGTCTTCGTCTGGGGGCCCGAGCGGGTCAAGGTCGAGTACGTCGAGCACAAGCCGACCTTCTCGCTGACTTAGGCGGCGCTTGCGCTGCCGACCTCAGGACGCGCGGGCTCCCCGTGCGTCCGTCTGAAATGACCGGTCGATCGGCTTGATCGTGCTCGGGAGCGCTACTTAGTGCATATCGCCGGAGCGGGGATGGCCGGCCTCTGTGCGGCTGCCCGCGCGCGCGAGCTCGGTGGCTCGCCCGAGGTGTTCGAGAAAGGCACCCGTGTCGGCGGGTCGATGCTGTTCTCGAGTGGCGTGATCTGGCGCTACCGGGATTTCGAGGAGTTCCGCGCACAGTGCCCCGGCGGGGACGAGCGATTGCAGCGGCTGGTGTTCGACGGTCTCGACGAGGGGCTCCAGTGGCTGGAGTCGCTCGGGGCGCCGGTCGTGTCGCGTGAAACCGGGAACCCGCTCACGACGGGTGTCCGCTTCGATCCTCAGGGCCTGGCCGATGCGCTGGCGCGAGCCGGCGGCGACGTCCGTTTCGAACAACCGGTGACAGTCACAGTGACAGTCACCGAGGTTCCGCTCGTGCTGGCGAGCGGCGGCTTCCAGGGCGACGCCGAGCTCGTCGATCGGTACGTCCGGCCAGCCGGGCCGCTCCGCCTGCGGGCAAACCCGTGGAGCGACGGCCTCGGCCTGCGTGCCGGCCTCGACCGGGGCGCCGCGCTCTCGGCCGGCCTCGACGAGTTCTATGGCCGCAACATGGCCGACGTCGCCTTCGACGAGGAGGGCTTCGTCTCGCTCGCGCAGGTCTACGGGCGCTTCGCCCGGATCTTCAACGAGCGCGGCGAGGAGTTCTTCGACCACAACGCGGTCTCGTGGTCGGAGCTCGACCTGGTGCAGGCGACCGCCCACCAGCCCGGCGCTCGGGCCTGGTACCTGCTAGACGAGCAGGCGCTCGACGAGCAAGTCCGCTACGGCACAGTCCGCGACCTGGTCGCCGCCGCGCCGACCCGAACCGACCCCGCGGAACTGCCGTTCGAGCCTCCGACGGGAACGGTGACGGCAGTGCGGGTCGCCGCCGCGATCACTCACACGATCGGTGGGCTGCGCGTGGACGAGCAGGCCCGCGTGCTGAACGAACAGGACGAGCCGATCGAGCGCCTTCTGGCCGCCGGCGCAGATGTGGGCGGCATCTCGACCGGCGGCTACGCGAGCGGGCTCGCGTCGGCGCTGGTGCTCGGGCGTCAGGCCGCCGAGACGGCGCTCAGCTGACCGGCTGCAGGTAGGCGCAGCGCCGCGAGTCCCCCGGGAGCGGCGAGGGCGCGATCTTCGTCACGTACAGCCGCTCCTCGCCCTCCTCGACTACCTCGCCGGCGTCGGGCGCCTCGCCCTCGCGCTCGCGTAGCTCGTAGCCGTTCGTCGTCCAGACGAAGCGCAGGTGCGTCGGGCGCTGGCCGTTCTCCATCGCGCCAGATGCTAATCGCTCGGCTCGTGAGTCAGCGTGTCGACCGGTCATTTCAGACGGACGCGCAGGCAGAGCCCGCGCGTCCTGGGACGGCACCGCAAGCGGCGCCTCAGCGGTGCGCCGCGTACGAGGGCAGTACCACGCGAACCGCGGTGCCGCCGTCCTCGCCGGCCTCGATGTCGAGCCGGCCGCTGAGCGTCCGCGCGCGCTCCTCGATGTCCTCGAAGCTCGTCCGCCGCCGCTCGCCGGCGCCGTCGTCGGCGATCACGGTCTCCACGGTTCCGTCGTCGCGCGCGGCCACGCTGATCGAGATCCGCGACGGCGGGCCGCGCCGGATCGCTTGGTTCACCGCGTCGCGGATGATCTGGTAGATCGCCACGCGCGCGTTCTCGGTCAGCCCGTCCGCCGCCTCCACGTCGAGCTCGACCTTCATGTGGTGCGTCAACCCGACCTGCTCGGCGAACGCGCGCACGGCCGGCCCGAAGCCCTGGTCGCGTAGGACGACGGGCTCGATGTTGAAGGAGAGGTCGCGAAGCGAGCGGATCGTGTCGCGGTGCCGCTGCACCGCCGAGTCGAGCACGCCGGTGGCCTCCTCGATCCGTCCGCCCTCGAGCGAGTCGATCGCCGCGTCGAGCATCAGGCTGATTCCGGAGAGCGACTGAACGGGCCCGTCGTGGAGGAAGAGGGCCAGGCGTCGACGCTCCTCCTGCTCGGCAATGATCAGCTGGTCGGTCAGCCGCGCGCGCTCGGCCTCGCGCTCCTTCGCCTCGGCGAGCAGGTGCGTGTTCTCGACCGCGCGGCAAGCGAAGTCGGCCAGGAGCTTCGCGCGCGCGAGCTCCTCGCGGTCGAGCGGCTTCGTCCGCACGAGCTGGAGCGAAGCAATCTCCTCCCCCCGGATTCGCAACGGGAGCACAACTGCCCCCGCAGGGCCCGGAGTACCGGGCTCGAGCAGCGTCGCCTTCGCGCCGAAGAGCTCCTTCGCCTCGCGGCGGGTCTGGTCGAGCACCTCCTCCGTCTCGTGCGGCGCGGCGATCGAGCCCATCGACTCGATCAGCGACTCGAGGAAGCTCGACTGCGCCGCGAGCTCCTCCTCGGCCACCTCGTGCCGGCGACGCTCCGTGACGATCAGGTGCAGAGCGAAGCCCGCCGCGCCGATGATCGCGGCGCCGAGCCCGAAGAACGCGAGCCAGGGGGAGTCGAACGCCAGGCCGAGGAGCGACACGATCGCCGCGGCCGCCACGACCGCCACCAAGAGACCGGCCCTGGCTGCGCCTCCGGCACGAATTCGGTCGGTCCGACCGGTCATTTCAGCCGGATGCCCGGGCCCTAGTCGATGACTGCGTCACGAAGGGCGATCGCGACGGCGTGCGTCCGCGTATCGGCCTCGAGCTTCGTGAGGATGTGGCGCACGTGGCTCTTGACCGTCTCCTGGCTGATGAAGAGCCGCCCGGCGACGTCCGCATTCGACATTCCGTCGGCGAGCAGCTGCAGGATCTCGCGCTCGCGCGCGGTCAGCATGCCCTCGCGGTCGCCGGAGAGAAACGCCGGCATCAGCGCCGGGTCGACGAAGCCCTCGCCAGCCACGACCTTGTCGATCGCCTTCAGCAGGGTCTGGTGCGGCGCCTCCTTGAGGATGTAGCCCTTCGCCCCCGACTCGAGCCCGCGGCCGAGCAGGCTGCGCTCGCTGTAGGCGGTAAAGATCAGCACTGCCGTCTCCGGAACCGTCTGGGTGAGGATCTTCGTCGCCTCGAGCCCGTCCATCCCGGGCATGCGGACGTCCATGATCACGACGTCGGGCTTGCGGCGCTCGGCCAGCGAGACCGCGGTCGCGCCGTCGGCGGCCTCGCCCACGACGCGGATGTGCGGCGCGCGCGAAAGCGACAGCCGCAGGCCCTCGCGGACGACCTCGTGGTCGTCGACGATCAGGCAGGTGATCTCGCCCTTCCCGTTCGACTCTTGCTCTGAGGCGGCCCGCTCCGTCAACGCACGCGGATTGTAGGGGGCAGATCGGCTACGTCCGAGCCCGGCGCGTCCACCTAGTCGCCTGCCGGGCGGTGTCCTATAGTCGGAGCCCTCGCGCGAGAGGCGCGGGAAGACCGCGATTCGGGGAGTGAGGGACGATATGAAGCGACGCAGGACGGGCCTGACAGCTCTGGCGCTCACGGTGTGCGCTGCGGCTGCGGCCCTTGTCTTCGCAGCGGCGCCGTGGGCGGGATCCACGGCCGGCAAGCACGCGACCGCGCAGCTCAAGGCGGCCTGGATCTACGTCGGGCCACACAACGACGCCGGGTGGTCGCAGGCCCACGACAAGGGCCGGCAGTACGTGCAGAAGGCGCTCGGCAGCAAGGTCAAGACGACCTACAAGGAGAACGTGCCCGAGGGCCCGCAGACGTGCCAGGTGATCGAGAGCCTGGTCAACGACGGGAACAAGATCATCTTCGCGACCTCGTTCGGCTTCCAGCAGTGCATGGTCAGCGAGGCGAAGAAGCACCCGGACGTCTACTTCGAGCAGGCCACCGGCACCGCGCAGGCGAAGAACCTCGCCGAGTACTTCGGAGCCGGCGAGGACTCGATCTACCTGTCGGGCATGGCCGCCGGCGCGGCGACGAAGAAGGGGACGATCGGCTACGTGGTGCCGTTCGCGATCCCGGAGGTGATCCGGCACGCGAACGCATTCGCGCTCGGCGCGCAGGCGACGCACCCCGGCGTCAAGGTGAAGCTCGTCTGGACGAACAGCTGGTTCTCGCCCGACAAGGAGCGCAAGGCGGCCGAGAGCCTGCATGCCGCCGGCGCCGACGTGCTGGGGCAGAACGTCGACAGCCCGTCGACAGGTCACTACGCAGAGTCCAAGAAGATCCCGTGGGTCGGCTACGACTCGAACGCGAAGAAGTACGCGCCGCACTCGTGGCTGACGGCGGCCATCTACAACTGGGGCCCGTACTACCTGAAGCGGGTCAAGGCCGCGATGAAGGGCTCCTGGAAGACGAGCTTCTACTACGGGAGCATCAAGGACGGCTTCACCGGCCTCGCGCCGTACGGCCCGAAGGTCACCGCGAAGACGAAGCGGCTGATCGCGGCGAAGAAGCAGGCGCTCGTGAGCGGCAAGTTCTACGAGTTCGCAGGCCCGCTGCGCGACCAGAAAGGGAAGCTCCGCGTGAAGAAGGGCCACAAGCTCAGCGTCAAGCAGCTCTACGCGATGGACTGGCTCGTCAAGGGCGTGATCGGGAGCGCCAAGGGCTAGCCGGACTGGGCCGGGGCGGGCGCGCGTCCGCCCCGGCCCACTGCGGATGCCGGAGCACGCGAGAACAGCGCCCGCGGTCAGGCTGCGGGGTATCACGAAGCGCTTCCCCGGGGTCGTCGCCAACGACGGCGTCGACTTCGAAGCGGCCGCGGGCGAGGTCCATGCCCTGCTCGGCGAGAACGGCGCCGGCAAGACGACGCTCTCGAACGTCCTGACCGGGCTCTACCGGCCCGACGCGGGGTCGATCGAACTCTACGGCCGGCCGGTCGAGTTCCGCTCGCCGCGGGACGCGCTCGACGCCGGCGTCTCGATGGTGCACCAGCACTTCCGGCTCGTCAGTGCGTTCACCGTGGCCGAAAACGTCGTGCTCGGCGACCACCGCGGCGAGGCGCGCACCTTCCGCCTCCATCCGCGCCGCATCGAGCGGCGGGTGGCCGAGCTCGGCGAGCAGTACGGGCTCTCGGTCCACCCGAGGGCGAGGATCTGGCAGCTGTCGCTCGGCGAGCAGCAGCGGGTGGAGATCCTGAAGGCCCTGTATCGCGAGTCGCGCGTGCTGATCCTCGACGAGCCGACCGCGGTGCTGACGCCGCAGGAGGCGGAGACGCTCTTCGGCACGCTCCGCTCGATGGCGGGCGAGGGGCGGACGATCGTGTTCATCTCGCACAAGCTGAACGAGGTGAAGGCGGTCGCGCAGCGGGTGACCGTGCTGCGCGACGGCCGCTCGGTTGCAACGGCGCCAACGGCGGATGCGACGCCGCAGTCGCTCGCGGAGCTGATGGTCGGCCGAGAGCTCGCGACGGCGCGGACGGAACGGCCGGAGGGGACGCTGGAGGACGAGGTCGTGCTCGAGGTCGACGACCTGTGGGCCGAGGGCGACCGCGGCGAGACCGCGCTGCGCGGCGTCTCGCTGAACATCCGCGCCGGCGAGATCCTCGCCGTCGCCGGGGTTGCCGGGAACGGCCAGCGCGAGCTTGCCGAGGCGATCACCGGCCTCAGGTCGCAGACGCGCGGTCGCATCATGGTGCGCGGAAAGCGGCTGTCCGGCGGTGACCCGCGGCGCGCGATCCGCGCCGGGATCGCCCACGTGCCGGAGGACCGGCTCGGCACCGGCGTTGCGCCAAGCCTGACGATCGCGTCGAACACGGCGCTGAAGTCGTACCGCGCGCACGGGCCGTTCCTGCGCCGCCGCCTGATCCGGCGTCGCGCCGATGAGCTGATCCGCCGCTTCGATGTTCGCGGCGCGACGCACGCGACGCCGGCGCGGCAGCTTTCCGGCGGGAACCTGCAGAAGGTCGTGATCGGGCGGGAATTCTCGGCTCAGCCGAGCGTGCTCGTCGCAGCGTCCCCGACGCGCGGGCTCGACGTCGCCGCGATCGCGAGCGTCCACGGCCACCTGCGTGACGCGGCCGCCGAAGGAATGGCGATCCTGCTGATCAGCGAGGACCTCGACGAGATCCTCGCGCTCGCCCACCGTGTGGTCGTCCTCTACGAGGGCGAGCTCGCGGGAGAGGTCGACCCGCACGGCGCGACCGTGAACGAGATCGGCCTCCTGATGGCCGGCGGGGGCCGCGCGTGAGCGTGCGCATCGAGCGGCGGCTCGAGCAACCGCGCTGGCTCGCCGTCGCCGTGCCGAGCGGCTCGATCGTGCTCGCGCTGCTGCTGACGGGTGCCGTACTGCTCGTGACCGGCCACAACCCTGTGCACGCCTACCACCGTCTCTTCGACGCCGCGTTCGTGGGAAGGGACGCGCTCACCCAGACGATCGTGTCGGCGACCCCGCTCGCGTTCACCGGACTGGCGGCGGCGGCCGCGTTCCGGATGCAGCTCTTCAACATCGGCGCCGAGGGCCAGCTCTACTTCGGCGCGA
>JBIOZO010000304.1:0-8263 GCA_044871215.1 Gaiellaceae bacterium
AAGGCGACCGGCGTCTACCTCAACTCGATGCTCGCGGTCACGGAGGCGAACCGCGCCGGCTACGACGAGGCGATCCTGCTGACCGCCGAGGGCTTCGTCGCAGACGGCTCGGGCGAGAACGTCTTCATCGTCAAGGACGGCGAGCTCTACACACCGGACCTCTCGACCTCGATCCTGCCGGGCATCACGCGCGACACCGTGATTCAGATCGCGCAGGACCTCGGCTACCGGGTGCACGAGAAGGCGCTGATCCGCTCCGATCTCTACCTCGCCGACGAGGCGTTCATGACCGGCACTGCGGCCGAGGTGACGCCGCTGCGCTCGGTCGACGACGTCGAGATCGGCGTCGGGCCGATCACGCTCGAGATCCAGGAGGCCTACCTGGACACCGCCCGCGGCCGCAGCGAGCGCTGGGCCCAGTGGCTCGAGTACGCCACGCCCGCGCCGGCCGAGGCTTGAGCACCGGCATCCGCGAGATCCCATTGGCCAAGCCCCTGCTCGACGAGCGGGAGGAGGAGCTCGTGCTCGAGGTGCTGCGCTCGGGGCGGCTCTCGCTGGGGCCGACGATCGACCGCTTCGAGGAGCTCCTGGCCGAGCGCATCGGCGCGCCCTACGTCGCCGCAGTCTCCAGCGGGACCGCCGGCCTGCACCTACTTGCCCGCATCCACGAGCTCGGCCCAGACGACGAGGCGATCACCTCGCCGATCTCGTTCGCCTCGAGCGCGAACTGCTTCATCTTCGAGGGCGCCCGGCCGGTCTTCGCGGACGTCGACGAGCGGACGCTGAACCTCGATCCGGACGCGGTCGAAGCGGCGATCACGAAGCGCACGAAGGCGGTCGTGGCGGTGGACATGTTCGGCTACCCCTGCGAGCTCGACGAGCTGCGCGCGATCTGCGACCGGCACGGTCTCGCGCTGATCGAGGATGCCGCCGAGGCGCTCGGCGCCGAGTACAAGGGCGCGCCGATCGGCTCGCAGGGCCCGTCGGGCGTCTTCGGCTTCTACCCGAACAAACAGCTCGCGACCGGCGAGGGCGGCGTCGTCTTCACACACGACGAGCGCGAGTGGCAGCTCGTCCGCAGCCTGCGCAACCAGGGCCGCGACTACGAGGGCGGTGCCTGGTTCCACCACGTGCGCCTCGGCTGGAACTACCGCTGGACCGACGTCCAGGCGGCGATCGGGATCGCGCAGCTCGAGAAGCTCGACCGACTTCTCGCACTCCGCGCCGCCGCGGCCGAGCGCTACGCGGAGCTGCTGCAGGGCTTCGGGCTCGAGCCCCTCTGTGCCGACGACGACGACCACCGCCGCTCGTGGTTCGTCTACGTGGTGGCGCTGCCGCATGAGGTCGACCGTGCCCGCGTGATGTCGGAGCTTCGCGCGCAGGGGATCGGTACCGCGGAGTACGTCCCGTGCGTGCACCTACAGCCCTACATGCGCGAGGCCTACGGGTTCACCGATGGGATGTGCCCGGTCGCGGAGGACTTCGCCTCGCGCTCGCTCGCGCTGCCGTTCTTCCCGCAGCTCGAGCCGGAAGATCAGGAGCGAGTGGTCGACGCCCTGCGCAACGCGCTGTAGCTGTGAACGCATCGGCGCGCACTCGGCACGGACGCGTCACAGACGCGCGCGCCGCCGCCCGGTAACGTCGCCGACGAGGGCGGTGGGTCGATGCAACCCCACCCTTATGGGCGGGGGAACGGGTCACGCGCGCGTGTGAATATCCCTCGTGCCGGCCGTACTCCCGGGCGCGCAGCGATAATCCCTCCATGGCGGACGGCAACCGGATGGTCTTCCTGGGCTTCGGCAAGTACGCGCGCGCGGACAAGATTTACGCGGTCGAGCCGATCCGCGACGAGCGCCGCGGGCACGGGCGCCGCACGCTGGTGTGGGTCGAGGGCGTGAGCGAGCCGATCGTCGCCTCCCGCACCGAGCGCACGATCCTCGCGGACATGGGCCAGGAGCAGGCGATCGGCAAGCCGTTGCTCGACGACGCACTCGACCTCGCGCAGCGCCTCGCCGAGCAGTCGCAGTCGGGCAAGGTCGATCTCCCGGACCTCGGACGTCGAGCGCGCCGGCTCCTCGAGGCAACTTCCCGCTCCGGCGAGGCCGAGCAGCTGTTCTAACCGCCTTTGGAACCGTCCGAGATCCGCGAGCCGGGGCTCGTCCGCCGGCTGGCGATCGACCTCGGCCCGCTGCGTCGTCGCCCTCCGTTCCGGCGGCTCTTCATCGGGCAGACGATCTCGACCTTCGGCAGCGAGATCGCCGCGGTCGCCGCGCCGTTCCAGCTCTACCAGCTGACGCACTCGACGCTGCAGGTCGGCTTGCTCTCGCTCTGCGAGCTGTTCCCGTTGCTGACCCTGACGATCGTCGGCGGCGCGCTGGCGGACGCCGTCGACAAGCGCAAGCTGCTGCTCGTCACCGAGACACTGCTCGCGTTCGTCGCGCTCGGCTTTGCGTTCAACGCATCGCTCGAACAGCCGCGGGTCTGGGCGATCTACCTGCTCGTCACGCTGGCAATGTCGATCTTTTCGCTCGGCGTCTCCGGTCTGAACAGCGCGATCCCGCGCCTCGTCGAGCAGGACGAGCTCACCGCGGCGATCGCAATCGAGAACGTCTACGGGAGCACGACCAACGTCGCCGGTCCAGCGCTCGGGGGCGTGCTGATCGCCGTCCTGGGCTTGAAGGGCGCCTACGTGCTCGACGCCGCCACCTTCTCGGCCTCGCTCTGGTCGATCTGGCGACTGCCGGCGCTGCCGGCCGCGCATGACGCCGAGCGCGCGAGCCTGCGCACGATCGCCGAGGGCTTTCGCTTCGTGAAGCGGAAGAAGGTGCTCCTCGGGATGTTCCTCGTGGACTCGAACGCGATGGTCTTCGGCATGCCGCGCGCGCTCTTCCCCGCGCTCGCAATCGGCCGCTTCGACGGCGGTGCGGGAGTGCTGGGACTGATGTACGCCGCGCCCTACGCGGGCGCGCTCGCCGCCTCCCTCGTCTCCGGGTGGATCGCTCACGTGCGCCGGCAGGGCCTGATCGTCGCTGTCGCCGCGGCGCTCTGGGGGGTGGCGATCGCGCTCTTCGGCTTTGCCGAGACGTTGTGGCTGGCGCTAGTGCTGCTCGCCGCCGCCGGAGCAGCGGACAATGTGAGCGCGGTGCTGCGCGGAACGATCCTCTGGATGGTCACTCCCGACGCGCTGAGGGGCAGGTTGTCCGGGATCGAGTTCGCGCAGGTCGCGGCGACGCCGGCGCTCGGCAACGTCGAAGCGGGCCTCGTCGCCTCGCTGACGAGCCTCCGCTTCTCGATCGTCTCGGGCGGCCTGGCCTGCGTCGCGGGTACCTTCGTGATCGCCCTTGCCGTCCCCGCCCTCATCCGCTACGACGCGCGCGCTCCCGGCTGACCTCTTCGCCCGCAGTGTCCACGAGGTCGCGCCAGCGCTGATCGGCGTGACGCTGCTCGTGGGCGGCGTGGGCGGGCGGATCGTCGAGGTCGAGGCGTACGACCACGAGGATCCCGCGAGCCACGGCTACCGCGGCCGCACCGAGCGGAACGCGTCGATGTTCGGGCCACCCGGCCGCGCCTACGTCTACCGCTCGTACGGGATCCACTGGTGCCTGAACCTCGTCTGTGAGGCCGAAGGAGTGGCGAACGCGGTGCTCGTGCGCGCGCTCGAGCCGACGCACGGGCTCGAAGCGATGCGCGAACGTCGGGGCCTCGACGATGCGCGACTCCTCTGCAGCGGGCCCGGCCGCCTCTGCCAGGCGCTCGGGGTCACGCGCGACCACGACGGCTTGCCGCTCGACCGGCCGCCGTTCGAGCTGCTGCCGGCCGAGCGGCCCGTGGAGGTTCTCAGCGGCCCCCGGATCGGGATCAGCCGCGCCGCCGAGCTGCCCTGGCGGTACGGCGAAGCAGGCTCGAGGTTCCTCAGCCGCCCTTTACGACGAGCGTGATCACGAGACCGCGCTTGCCTGCGAGCCCCGAACTGGGCGTCTGCGCGATCACCTTCGCGGAGGGCGGCGGATCGCCCTCCACCTTCCACTTGAAGTGCAGTCGCTCGAGGCGCGCCTTCGCGCGGCCGAGGCGCAGTCCGACTACCCTCGGCACCTTGCCCTGCAGCGCCTTCGGCACCACCAGCGTCACCTTGTCGTAGGACGAAAGCGTCCCCTTCGCCGGGAACTGCCGCACGACGACGCCGAGCTTCTGCAGCGGCTTGGCCGGCTCGTAGACGTAACGCGGCGTCAGCGGCTGGGCGGCGAGTTGGGCGTTCGCCTGCGAGATCGAGCGGCCGACGACTCTCGGTACAGCGACCTCGTTCACCTTGCAGTTGGCAGTCCGGGCCGGTCCCTCGCCTGCGAAGTACAGGATCTCCTTCGTGCTGTTGCAGTTGCCGTTGTCGAGCTCCAGCTGCCCGTCGCGGTAGGTCACGGTGCGCGTGACCGAGTAGGGAAGGGAAACGCCCGGGAAGTCGGTCGGGGGCGCGTGCAGGTAGTCGAGCGTCCGCTCCATGAACGACTTCCAGATCAGCGCCGGGTACGTGCCGCCGGCGACCGGGTCTCCGTGGTACTCGGTCAGCATCGGCTTGAGGCTCGTCGGGTAGCCGACCCAGACCGCGGTGACGAGCTGTGGCGTGTAACCGACGAACCAGGCGTCGCCGTAGTTCTCGGTCGTCCCGGTCTTGCCGGCTACTGGGCGTCCGTCGGACAGCTGCGCGTTCTTGCCCGTCCCGCCCCGCACGACGCTCTGGAGCAACGACGTGGCGAGCGCCGCGGTGTTCGCAGTCAGCACGTGCCTGGGGACCGGCAGGTTGTTGTCGACGAGCCGTCCGGCCTCGTTGCGGACGACCGAGATCGCCCGCGGTCGATTGCCGAACGCGCTCCCGTCGATCCGCAGGCCGCCGTTGTCGAAGGCCGAGTAGGCGCGCGCCATCTCGAGCGGGTTGACGGCCTCGGCTCCGAGCCCGATCGCGAAGTAGCTCTTCAGGGGGCTCGTGATTCCGAGCCTCCTGGCGGTCCGGGCGATTGCGGCCGGGCCGACGAGCTGCGTCAGCTGCGCGTAGACCGTGTTGTCCGAAACCTCCGTCGCGGTCGCGAGCGAGATCCGCCCGAGGTCCTCGTTCTCGTAGTTGTGGACGTACCAGACCTTGTCGCCAAGCGGGATCTGCACGGGCCCGGACTCGAAGTCGGAATCCGGCGAGATGCCGTCCTTCAACGCGGTCGCGAGCACGAACGGCTTGAACGAGGAGCCCGGTTGGCGCTCGCCCTGCACTGCGAGGTTGAACTGGCTCTTGCGGTAGTTGTTGCCGCCGATCATCGCGAGCACGCTCCCGTCCTGCGGGTTGACGGCGACCAGCGCGGCCGAGGGCCCGTTCGGGTTGGTCAGCCACTTGGTGATGGCCTGCCGCGCGAAGCGCTGGACGTTGAGGTCGATCGTCGTCCGCACACGGAGGCCGCCGCCGAAGACCCGCCCGGCGCCGTAGCGATCGATCAGCTGCTGCTCGACGTAGTTGGTGAAGTAGGGCGCCGGCCCTCGCTCGCCCGAGAGGTGGATGTCCTCGGGATTCGGCAGCTTCGCCTTGATCGCGTTCGCGTACTCGGCGAAGGTGATGTCGCCCTCGTCGAGCATCGCTTTCAAGACGAGGTTCCGCCGCTCCCGCGAGGCTTTCGGGTTCGTCGCCGGGTCGTAGCGAGAGGGGTCGCTTGGGATCCCCGCCAGGAGCGCGGCCTCGGCCCAGCCGAGCTTGTCGGCCCGGTGATGGAAGTAGGTCAGCGCCGCCTGCTGGACGCCGTAGGCGCCGTTGCCGAAGTAGATCGTGTTCAGGTAGGCGGTGAGGATGCGGTCCTTCGACCAGCGCTGCTCGAGCTGCCAGGCGAGCGCCGCCTCTTTCAGCTTGCGGCCGATCGAGCGCTGGCTCTTGGTGTACGTGTTCTTCACGAACTGCTGGGTGATCGTCGAGCCTCCCTCGACCACCTGCTTGTGCCGGAGGTCCTGGACAACCGCGCGCAGGATCCCGTGGACGTCGACCCCGCGGTGCTCGTAGAAGCGCTTGTCCTCGATCGCGACGATCGCGAGCTTCATCCGGTCTGAGATGCCCTTCGAGCCCACGAGGATGCGGCTCTGCTTGCCGCGTAGGACCGCCAGCACCCGGTTGTCGTGGCGGTCGTAGATGTAGCCGTCGACCTCCCGCTGCTGCAGCCGCGCCGGGTCGAGCGACGGGATCTCGCTCGCGACCGAGGTGACCAGGCCGAAGGTGAACGAGAGCGATCCGAGGATGAACAGGATCAGGAGTAGGCCGAACAGGCGCAGCTTGCGAATCCTGCGCCGCGGTCTCGGAGGTGCCTGCTTTGGAGCGGAACGCGGCACGAGAACCCGGGGATTGTAACGGTAGACTCGCCGCTCACATGGGCCTGAATGGGCTAACTCGGAACGCGGTTCACGTGCTTCCGGAGGGCGGGCTCGAGCAGAAGCTGAAGCTCAACCGGCCTCTCCGAGTCAAGCTCGGCATCGACGTCACCTCGCCGGACATCCACCTCGGGCGCGGCATCCCGCTGCAGCGAATGCGCGCCTTCCAGGACGAGGGCCACACCGGCGTCCTGATCGTAGGCGACTACACCACGAGGATCGGCGACCCTTCGGGCCGCTCGTCCGAACGCCCGGTGCTGAGCGACGAGGAGATCGAGCGCAACGCGCAGACCTACCTCGACCAGGCGATGGTCATCCTCGACCCTGACCGCACGGAGGTCCGCCGCAACGGCGAGTGGCTCTCGACGCTCTCGTACGCGGAGGTCGTGCAGTTGGCGCGGACGATCACGGTTGCCCGGATGCTCGAGCGCGACGACTTCGCCAAGCGCTACACCTCGGGCGAGCCGATCTCGGTCTCGGAGCTGCTCTACCCGCTGATGCAGGCGTACGACTCGGTCGCGATCGAGGCCGACGTCGAGCTCGGCGGTACGGATCAGCTCTACAACCTGCTCGCCGGACGCGAGGTGATGGAGGCGTACGGCCTCGACCCGCAGGTTGCGCTGACGACTCCGATCCTCGAGTCGTGGGACGGCACGAAGATGAGCTCGTCGGTCGGGAACAACATCCCGCTGACCGCGCCGCCGGAGGAGATGTTCGGCCGCACGATGCGGGTGCCGGACGAGGCGCTGCCCGAGTGGTACCGCCTGGTCTGGGAGCGGGAGCTGCCGGCCGGCGACCCGCTCGAGGCGAAGCTCGCGCTGGCGCGGTTCATCGTCGAGCGCTCGTGGGGCGCGGACGCCGCGCGGGCCGCGGAGGATCACTTCACGCGCGTCGTGCGCGAGGGGCAGGCGCCCGAGGAGGTGCCGGAGGCGCCGCTCCCGGAGGGCGATCCGCTGCATCTCCCGGCGCTGCTCGTCGAGCGGCTCGGCCTCGGCTCGACGAGCGAGGCGCGCCGGCTGATCGCCCAGGGCGCCGTCAAGGTCGACGGCGAGGTGGTGAGCGACGTGGATCTGCCGCGCGAACGGCTCGCCGGAGCGCTTGTTCAAGCGGGAAAGCGGCGCTACGTCCGCTTCGCCCCGGCTTGACACGGGGGGTCGAACTTTCCGCTATTATTCGGCGGCCGCTCGGAAGGGCGGCGTGTAAGACAGTCCCTGTACCTCGACCAGGAGCGCCTTCGGACGCAGACGGATACGACGGATGTCCGCAGCAGCGAAGGCCTCTGGCGCGAGTCGGAGGCTTTTTTACGCGCCGGCCACCACGGCGACGGTCTTTGAAAACTCAGCAGTGCGAATACGCCGAGACCTCATGCCTTCGGGCGTGAGGCCTTAAATAACCCGTCACCCTTCTTCGGAAGGGAGACAACTTTGAGCACAAGCTCGAAGTGGAAACAGCTTGCCTTCTTCGGAAGGCAAACCATCTTCACGGAGAGTTTGATCCTGGCTCAGGACGAACGCTGGCGGCGCGCTTAACACATGCAAGTCGAGCGAGAACCCAGGCTTCGGCCTGGGGGAAAGCGGCGAACGGGTGAGTATCACGTGGGTAATCTGCCCTCGACATCGGGATAGCCCGGGGAAACCCGGATTAATACCGAATGGCCCATCTGCTCTTCGGAGCGGCTGGAAAAGGTAGCTTCGGCCTCCGGTCGAGGAGGAGCCCGCGGCGGATTAGCTTGTTGGTGAGGTAACGGCTCACCAAGGCTCCGATCCGTAGCTGGTCTGAGAGGACGATCAGCCACACTGGGACTGAGACACGGCCCAGACTCCTACGGGAGGCAGCAGTGGGGAATCTTGCGCAATGGGCGAAAGCCTGACGCAGC
>JBIOZO010000305.1:0-3850 GCA_044871215.1 Gaiellaceae bacterium
CGCTCCGGCAGCTCGACCGCGCTCGGGATCACGCGCACGTCCCCGGCGCCGAGCTCGCGAGCTGAGTCGGCCAGGGCTTTCGAGGCGCAGATCGTCAGCCGCGCGCGCGAGAGCACGCTCCGCGCGAAGACCCGTGCGCGCCGCGCCAGCTCGACGTCGGTGCCCCAGAGCTGCACCACAAACGGCTTGCCGGTCGCCAGCGCGACCGCGCCTGACGGGAGCCAATGCGCGTGGACGAGGTCGGCGTCGCGCGCCGCCCGGCGCGCCGCGCGCGCAAAGGAGGCCATCATCGCCGGCACCAGCGCGAGCTTCCACGGTGCGCGCCTGAGGTTGCCGAGCACGCCGGAGCCGTAGGCGATGCCGAAGTGGCGGAACGTCCCCGGCGAGACGACCTCGACCTCGACTCCCCGCCCGCGCAGCTGCTCGACCGCGTCCGCGACGAAGTTCCCGGCGGCGTCGCCCTCGTGTCGCGGGTACGAGGTGGTCAGCACCACGATTTTCACGGGATTCGGGAAGCCGTCGGCTTGAAGACGGCCGGGGTCGCCAGCACGAGCATCACGAAGACGTAGAAGTAGAGGAACGGGATCGTCAGGTAGAACGCGTTCGAGGCGAGCGTGCCGACGAGCGCGGCGGTCATCCCCCACGCCAGCGGCCGCAGCCGCGCCGCCAGCGGGTCGCCGGCCGCGGCGAGCGCCTCGCCCAGCCGCCGGGCCACGCGCAGGCGGACGAAGAGCCACCAGAGGAAGACCACGAACAGCGCCGCGCCGACGAGGCCGCCCTCGACGATCAGCATCACGTAGTAGGAGTGCGGGCCCCAGTTCGTCTTGCCGGTGACGAACTCGTAATAGACCGAGAAGTTGTTGAACCCGAGCCCGAACAGCGGGTGCTGGTGCAGCACCTGCGGGATGAAGTCGTAGACGCCGAGGTGGGCGCTGGTCGAGCTGCCGCCGGTCTGGATCCGCGAGCGGAGCACGACGCTGAAGAAGTGTCGCCGGTGGTAGAGCTCGAACGCGACCGGCAGTGCGACCAGGACGAGCGGCAGCACCGCGAGCCGCGAGAAGAGCAGGTGCCGGTACGGGATCAGGAGGACGATCGCGCCGACGAGCAAACCGAGCAGGCCGCTGCGCGAGAGCGTCGCCAGCTCGACCAGCAGCAGGAACGCGATCAGCACCGCGAGCGGCGTCCGCAGCCGGTGGCCGCGCTCGAGCCGCAGGTAGACCGGCGAGAGGATCAGGATCGGCAGCAGCAGCTCGATTGCCAGGTGGTTCGGGTCGCCGGTGAGCGCGTTCGGGCGGTAGACGCTGGAGCCGTTGACCGCGCCGTAGATGTTGATCTGGCTGGCGCCGTGCGTGAGCGGCTCGAGCACGACCGAGTCGAGGTTGTGCCCGGCCTGCGCGGAGAGCAGCTGCAGGATCCCGTACGCGCCGTTCGCCGCGATCCCGCCGAGAAACCAGGCGAGCGTGCGCCAGTAGAAGTCGAGCGAACGCCGCGCGAGGTAGACGACGCCGACGATCAGGAAGGCGAAGTGGAGCAGCCACTTGGTCAGGCCCTTGACGAACTGGTCGAGCGCCTGGCCGGTCTCGAGGTTGAAGAAGCCGACCAGGTAGACGAGCAGAAACGCGGCGAGGAACGCCAGGAGCACCACAACCGTGCGCGGCGCGGGCCGGCTGCGGCGGCCGAGCCGGTCGAGCGTGAAGAAGAGCAGGAAGCCACCGGCCGTCAGGTCGGCGAGGAACACCGACCCCGCCGCGTTCCACTGCACCTTGGCGAACGTGCACGAGAATACCGCGGCCAGGAAGAAGAACGGGACGAGCCTGCTCTCGCCCTGCTCGGTCACTCGAGGCTCCAGAGCAGCTCGGCCAGCTCCTCGACGCGGGTGGTGCGGGAGAGCTTGCGCCGCTGCTCCTCGTTCAGGTAGCCGTCGCCGAGCCGCCCGGCCTTCCAGCGCGCGTGCAGGCCGACCAGCGCTTCGCGCAGGCCGTCCTCGTCGTCGGGCGCGACCACCACGCCGGCGCCGGTCTCGCGCACGAGCTGGGCGGCGACCCCGTCTGTCGGGACGGCGGCCAGGATCGGGCGCTCGGCCGCGAGATACTCGAAGATCTTTCCGCTCGGCACGACCTTCCCGCGACCAGCCGCCTCCGGCAGCAGCAGCAGGTTCACCTCCGAGTCGCGCTGCAGCTCGAGCGCCCGGCGGTGCGGTAGGTAGTCGAGCAGCTCGAGCCGGTCGCCGAGGTCGAGCTCCCGCACCCACTCGCGGTCGACCGAACGGAAGTCGCCGACGAAACGCGCGACCACGTCGGCGAGCCCGGACGACGCCAGCGCGGAGAGAAACGCGCGCGGGTTGCGCTTGCCGAAGAAGCTGCCCGTGTGCGTGATCCGGAAGCGGTCGCCAGGGCGGTACTCGAGCCCGGCGAAGTCGTCGAAGTCGCTCCCGTTCGGGATCACGCGCACAGGGCCGGCGGGCTCGTAGGCCCGGATCTCGTCCGCGATCGCGTCCGAGACGGCGACGATCCCGTCGGCGCTGCGCGCCACCAGCCGCACGACCTGCTCGAGCGCCTTCTCCTTGGCCTGAACGGTCTTGCGCTCGAAGCGGCGGTCGGCGTTCTGCACGAGTGAGTCGCGCTGGTCGGCGACCCACGGCACGCCGGTGAGGCGTTTGACCCCCGCGCCGATCAGGTTCATCGAGAGCGGCGGGCTGGTCGTGATCACAACGTCGATGCCTTCCCGCTTGACGATGCGGGCGGCGGCCGGGATCGCCGTCGGCGCCCAGGTGACGCTGGCGTCGGGCAGGAGCAACCGGCGGCCCGCGAGCCGCGCTTGCGCGACGGCGAGGTCAAGGCCGCTCAACCCGCGCAGCTCCTCGGAAGGCAGCCGCGCCTTGGGGCCGAGATAGCGCGCCCGGTGGACGAAGGCCTGCGTCGGCGGGCGCAGCTCGTCGTCGCGGTGCAGCCATTTCGGATCGTCGGGCGCGAGCACGTGGGTCTCGATCCCGAGCGCGGGCAGATGCGTCGCCAACTTCAGCGGCCGCTGGACGCCGCCCCCGCCGGCGGGCGGGAAGTACATGGTCACGAGCAGGACTTTCATGGGATCCGGTAGAGAACGTACCGCGACCCCGAGTACGCACGCGGCAGGCTGAAGGGCGCCTGGCCGCCGCGGGTGCGGTCGACCAGCAGCCAGTGCGCGCCCGCCTCGCGCGCGACCGAGACCGGCCCGTGTTCGGCGAAGAAGCGCCGCGCCTGCTTCACGCGCGCGGCCGGCCGGTTCTGCGGCGTATCGGCCACGTGCGTGGTCGGTGCGGCGTTGACGTACACGGGCGCGTAGCCTGAAAGCTCGTACGCGGTCGTCGGATCCGAGAAGACGACGTCGCCTCGGGGCACCTCGCGGCGGACAGCGGCGATGAGCTCGGGCGGCAGACCGGCCCGCGACTTCGGGGCCAGCTTCCAGTGCGAGTACCCGTGCACGGCGACGGGGATCAGGAACAGCCCGACCGCAACAGCCGCCACCGTCGGAGCGCCCTGTACCTGGGGGATGCGGCGCCCGAAGAGCGCAGACGCGATCAGGACGGCCACCGTCACGCCGAAGACGGTCCAGGTGAGCGCGCCCGCCGGGCCGTGCAGCCGGTGGTAGGGAGAAGCGAAGTCGCCGGGGTACACGAGCTGGAGCACGATCCCGCCCGCGAGCGCGATCGGCAGCAGCGCGAGGCGCAGGAATCCCGCGAGCACCAGCGCCCCGCCGACGAGGACGTACGGCCGTGGCGAGAAGGCAATGATCCGGCGCGCCTGCGAGATCGAGATCGCGTCGGCGAAGTGCGGGAAGACGAACGGCAGCAGGGTGACCGCGAACGTCGCGA
>JBIOZO010000306.1:0-5429 GCA_044871215.1 Gaiellaceae bacterium
CGACGAGCGCGAGCCCCAGGAAGAAGCCCCACTTCACGAAGTACTCGGACGCCGTCGGCCCGGTCGCGCCGTACGCCTCGGTCGGCGGGGGCGGCTTCACGCGCACGCCGAACGTGTAGACGCCGGACAGAACGTGCCCCTCGTTCGACGTCACGTGCCAGCGCACCGTGTATGCGCCCTTCGGGAGCTTCCGCAGCGGAACCGTCGCCACGCGCCCTCCGTCGGCCGTGTGCGCCGGCCCGGCGGTTACTGACTTCCCGGTCGAGGAGCGCACGTCGATCCCGTTCGAGAAAACGTCGACGCCCTGGTCGAATTGCAGCGCGACCGCATGCGGCGACTTCGCCAGGCGCGACCCGTAGTTCGGCGCGCGCTCCAGCAGGTTCGCGTGAGCGAGAGCCGAAGCGGGGAGCGCGAGCGCGATCAGCGATGCCGCAGCGAACGCTCTCGTCATCGTCCTCCGGCGAGCGGGGAGAGGTGTCCGAAGATCGGCGCGACGTTGCGGTCGCAGAAGAGAAGGAACGCGAAGACGATGATCGTCATCGCGAAGCCGGCGTTGAAGGCGGGCGAGCTCGGGCGCACCGCGCGGCCGAGGCAGACGAACGCGCCGATGAGCGCCGTCCAGCCGAGCGCGTGGTGCAGAAACGCCGCCCGCGAGAAGAGCCAGGGGTTTTGCTCGTGGATCAGGAACGCTGCGCCCGAGACGAGGAATGCGAACGGAAGCGTCAGCTCCCACAGCGGATTCCTCAGTTTCCCGCGGACGAGCGCGAGCTGCGCCGCGCCGGCGAGCATCATCGTCTGGGCCCAGGCCCCGTGGGCGAGCATGTGGATCGCGGAGCTCGTGTAGAAGACCATCACCGGCCACATGAGGATCCCCATCAGGAACGCGACGCTCGGCCACAGATACGCACGCCAGCCTCGCCGCCGCCAGACCTCGCGACCGACGATCGACTCAGCCGCTAGGCAGAGGCCGAGGAAGAGAAACCCGACGCCGAACATCCAGTGGACGACTTCGGCGGGTGGTTCCATCTAGATCCTTCGCTCCTCGACTTCCTCGAGGTCCGTCAGCAGGCTCGGCACGACCCAGAAGTGGAAGACCGCCGCGGCCAGGATCACGAGCAGCGGCGGCTGGATCGCGATGTACCAGAACCCGTGCCGGTCCGGGTCGAACATGGTGATCCGGTACGGCTGGACGATCGCCCAGATCAGCCCGGCAAGCGCGGTGAGCGGCCCCAGCGACGAGACCGCCGTATGCCGCCAGGAGTGCCTGGTTCTCGCCTGTGCACGCTGGCGGACTAGCTCAGCGTCCATCCCTCATCTCCTGCGTTGATTGTAGGTCCAACGCGCGGTACGTGTCCGCTCTTCCCTCGCCGGACAGGAAGCGAAGGAAGTACCACGTGCCGACGGCGAAGAGCAGGAGCGACTGCTCGAGCGCCATCGCCGCCCCTCCGATCTGCTGGTCGGTCACAGGGGACAGGCCCCAGAGCCGGTGCGGTACCTGAACGTAGTAGTCGTAGACGGCGCGTGGGATGAGCGCGAGCAGCAGCCCGAGCGGGCTCATCACGACGAACGCGGCGAACAGGTAGATCGCCCGCGCGCCTGCCGGCACCCGGTGCGGTTGGTCCTTGAGCACCGGCCACCAGAAGAGAAGCCCGGTCGCGAAGTAGCTGACGTGCTCGAGGTGCAGCAGGGACGTCTGATGGCGCAGCGCACCGTCGTAGATCGCCGGGACGTGCCATACGAAGTACGTGCCCGCCCAAAGTGGAAGTGCAACGAAGGGATGCGTCAGGCGGCGCGGCACTGGCAGCGAGGCGGGCAGTCCCACGACGCAGAGCGCCGGCGCCCACTCGGCGAGCACGACGTTCTGGAGCAGGTGGATCGAGAGCAGGTAGTGGAGCGCGATCGGGTGCAGCGGCGTCACGAAGACGGCGAGGATCAGCGCCAGCCCGGCCGAGAAGCACGTCACCTGGAGGCGCGACGCGCCGTACCGCCGGACGACGAGCACGTAGCCAACGGCGAGCGCCGGCACGAAGACGAGCGACTCGAAATCGAGGGGCCACGCGTACGGGTCGTGCATGTTCATGAAGCTACGCTATGGCCGCGCGCGCGGGTGTAGCTCAATGGTAGAGCCCTAGCCTTCCAAGCTAGTCATGCGGGTTCGATTCCCGCCACCCGCTCTCAGACGGGACAGCTTGACGAGGGACAGTCCCTCGGAGGGGACGGTCCCTCGGAGGGGACGGTCCCTCGGAGGGGACAATCCCTCAGAGGGCACAGTCCCTCGTTGCGGACCGATCGCGGGACAGTCCCTCGGTCGGGGCCGTCCGACTCGGGCGTAATCCTCGTGGCGTGGAGGAGCGCCTGGTCCGCTTCCGACCGAGCACGATCCTGGCCGTGCTCGGACTGGCGATCGCGGTCGTGATCCTGCTCGAAGTGATCTGGATCGCTCGGCAGATCATCGCCTGGGTCCTGATCGCGGTCTTCCTCGCCCTCGCCCTCAACCCGGCCGTCGAGTGGTTCCAGCGCCACGGGCTGAAGCGCAGAGGCGCCGCCACGGCCGTGACGGTCCTGCTCACGCTCGGCGCGATCGCACTGCTGGCCGCGCTCTTCGTGCCCACGCTCGTGCACGAGGTGAACGGCTTCGCCCGCGCGCTTCCGGACTACGTGAACGACGTCACGCACCGACGCGGGAAGCTCGGCTTCCTCGAGTCGAAGTACCACGTCACGCAGCGCGTCAAGGATGCGGTCGAGAACGGCGGAGCTACCAAGGTTCTCGGCCTGACCGGGACCGCCGTAGCGGTCACGAAGTCGGTCATCACGGCGATTGTCGCGACCGTGACCATCGCCTTCATGACGCTCTTCATGCTGCTCGAGGGCCCGATCTGGGTCGAGCGTTTCTACGCGTTGCTTCCGGAGAGCTCCCGCGAGCAATGGCGGAACGTCGGCCGCCAGATCTACCGCACGGTCGGCGGCTACGTGACCGGGAATCTCCTGATCAGCGTCATCGCCGGGATCAGCACGACGGTCGTCCTGCTCGTGCTCGGGGTTCCCTACGCCGTCGCACTGGGATTGCTCGTGGCGATCCTCGACCTGATCCCGCTGGCCGGGGCGACGATCGCCGCGATCATCGTCGCGTCGATCGGATTCATCCACTCGATCGTCGCCGGGATCGTCCTGATCGTCTTCTTCATCGTCTACCAGCAGGTCGAGAACCACGTCCTGCAGCCGATCGTGTACAGCCGGACCGTGCAGCTCTCGCCACTCGTGATCCTCGTCTCGGTGCTGATCGGGGCGGAGCTCGCCGGAGTCCTCGGCGCGCTCGCCGCAATCCCGGTCGCCGGCACGATCCAGGTGCTCCTCGTCGCGTGGTTCGAGCACCGCCGTCTCCGCCGCACCAGCACCGCCACGATCTGAAGATCACCCTTTCGGGGGATAGGTCCGGCTTTCTCAGGCCGATTCCCCTGGTATGCGGGCAATCGCCGCAGCCGGCGCAGTCTCGATGCTCGTCCTCGCTTGGGCTCCGCAGGCCGTCGGGTTTCCGATCAAGCCGACGATCTTCCGCGTCGGGCACTTTCAGGTCCTCCAGTCCCAGCGGGCGCACGCATCGCGGCTCTTCGTCAAGCGCACGACTCGCTCAGCGCGGCCAACCGGCGTTCGGCGCGGGCTGAGCGCGCTCGAGCTCGACATCGTCGGGAAGATCAACGCCCAGCGGACCGCACGCGGGCTTCGACCTTTGCACGTCTCAGGCGCTCTGACCGCGGCGGCGAGCTCCCACTCGCGGCAGATGGGCCAGCTCGGCTATTTCGAGCACGAGTCGTTCAACGGCGCGCCGTTCTGGAAGCGCATCGGCCGCTTCTACCCAGCTCGGCGCGGCTACTGGTCGGTCGGAGAGAACATCTTCTGGGAGTCGCCCGACACGAGCGGCTCGAGCGCCGTCCACGAGTGGATGATGAGCGCCCCGCACCGCGAGAACGTCCTCGCCCGCGAGTGGCGCGAGGTCGGCGTGGCGGCGGCGCATTTCGACGCGGCTCCCGGCGCGTTCGGCGGGCGGTCGGTGACGATCGTGACCGCGGACTTCGGCGTTCGACGCTGACGGTCGGCGGCCTCGAGCCGCTCTACGGGTAAAACAGGTACTTCATGGCGAAAGTGCTCAACGGCGAGTGCGAATGCCGCGCGACCAGATACGAGGTCGCGGACGAGTTCCTCTACGCAGCGAACTGCCACTGCTCGCGCTGCCGTGCTGGGACCGGGACGGCATTCAAGGCCTTCGCAGGAATCGAGCGCCACAAGTTGACCGTCACGGACGGGGCTGGCGACCTCCGCGTCTGGGGCGACGAGATGGGCAACCACACGCGGTGCGGCACCTGCGGCTCGCTGCTCTTCTCGGTCGTCCGCGACGGCGAGTACGTCCACGTCGCGATGGGCTCGCTCCAGGACGAGCCGAGCATCCGGCCGAGCGAGCACATCTTCGTCGGCTCGAAGGCGGCGTGGTTCGAGATCACCGACGACCTGCCGCAAGCCGACGAGTACTAGTCGCTCGCGATGAAGAATTGCGCCTCGGTTTCTTGGCGCGCGAGGCGGATCGCAAAGGCGGGCTCCGGCGGGCCGGGAGCGATACGCCGGCCAGGAAAGCGAGATGTGCTTGCGATTTGACGCTGCCCCTCGGTTTCATGGTGCGTGGCTGAGCGACCGGATGCGAGCGGAACAGTGTTGCGTCACACGGGCCGCTCGCAGGAGGGCGCTCAGGCGCGCGAGGCGGCGGGCGGAGCCGGGCTTCGCCCGGCGGGAGCTCGCCGCCGGCCAGGAAAGCGAGATGTGCTTGCGAAATGACGCTGCCCCTCGGTTTCCTGGCGCGTCGCTGCGTGCGCGGAGGCGAGCGGAACAGTGTTAGGCACACGGGCCGCTCGCTGGAGGGCGCGCAGCGACGCGAGGCGGATCGCGGAGGGCTCCGCCGGCCGCGAGCGATACGCCGGCCAGGAAAGCGAGGTGCGCCTGGAGGGATTCGAACCCCCGACCAACGGCTTAGAAGGCCGCCGCTCTTCCTCTGAGCTACAGGCGCCCGCTCCAAGCGTAGCCGCGCGTGAGTTGCTCTTCCGTCCGCGCGCTCCTTGCATCGCTTCGCCGCGCGGACTACCTTCGAGTGCGGAAAGGAGCCGTCAGCCATGAGCCCGTTCGGCTTGAAGGAACTGACCGGGAGAGTCAGCGGCCTCTACTCGGACGAGCAGAAGCGCTACCTCAAAGGCCTGGGCAAGTGCCCGCTGTGCGAGACGCGCGGTGCCGCAGACCTCGTCGACGGCGCCGGCACGGCCCTCGGGAAGCTCGACCTCCGCAAGGCCGTCAAGCCGACCGGCGACCCGCTCTTCGCGCGCTGCAAGAGCTGCGAGGGGACCTGGGCGGTCTTCGCCGAGAAGACGCCGGCGCTGCCCGCCGCCGAG
>JBIOZO010000307.1:0-11592 GCA_044871215.1 Gaiellaceae bacterium
CCCCCCCCCCCGACTCCAGGGCCGCGAGCTCGCAACGCCGGGGGAGGAGGGCGGACCCGTCGAGCCCGTCGCCCTCGAGCCTGCGCAGCTCGAGGGCGACGTTGCGGATCCGCAGGAGGACGGCGTCGAGCTCGTGTGCCGGCATCAGGCCGCCTGGGGGGTGGGCAGCTCCAGCTCGCCGGCCACTTCTTCGGTCTCCGTGGCCTTGGGCTCGATCAGCACCGCGGCGAGCACTGCGGCGAGGGCGGCGACTCCGGCCAAGACGTAGAACGTGATCTGGAAGCCGTAGGTCAGCGCCGGCCCGCCGAACGCCGAGGCGCCCGGATGATCGGTGACGTAGTGGCTGGTGAAGGTCGTCGCGATCGTCGAGGCGGCGGCCAGGCCGATCGCCCCGCCGATCTGCTGCGTGGTGTTCAGCAGCCCGGAAGCCACGCCGGCCTCGGACTCCTGAACGCCCATCAGCGCCGCAATCGTCAGCGGGATGAACGTGAAGGCCAGGCCGATCGCGCTGATCACGAACGCCGGGAAGACGTCCCAGAAGTAGTGGCCGTCGGCCGGCAGCTGCGCGAGCAGCACGAGCGAGCCGGCGGCCAAGGCGAGCCCGACCGGGAGTACGCGGCGAACGCCGACGCGCGTGACGAGCGACTGGGCGACTCCGGCGAGCGCGATGATCGTCAGGGTCAGCGGCAGGTAGGCGACGCCGGTCTTCAGCGCCGAGTAGTGCAGCACCTGCTGCATGTAGAGCGTGCCGAGGAAGAACTGCGAGAACAGCGCGGTGCCGACGAGGAACGAGGTCACGTTCGCGCCGGTCAGCGAGCGCAGGCGGAAGATCTTCATCGGTAGGAGCGGCGCCTTCGAGCGCAGCTCGATCGCGACGAACGAGAGGATCAGGGCGGCGGAGGCGACGAGCAGCCCGACCGTCTCGGCGCTGCCCCAGCCGACCTCGGTCGCCCGCGTCATCGCATACACGAGCAGCATCAGGCCGCCGGTGACGGTGGCCGCGCCGGCGAAGTCGAAGTGCCGGTGGCCGAGCTCCGCCCGGCTCTCGCGCAGGAGCAGCGGGCTGACCGCCACGAGCGCGGCGCCTACAGGGACGTTGATGAAGAAGATCCACGACCAGGCGAGCGAGCTCGTCAGGAAGCCGCCGAGCAGGACGCCGGCTGCGGCACCGCTGCCGGAGACCGCGCCCCACACGCCGAGGGCGATGTTCCGCTCGCGGCCTTCGGCAAAGGTGGTGGTCAGGATCGAGAGCGCGGCGGGTGCGAGCAGCGCGCCGCCGAGGCCCTGGGTCGCGCGGAACGCGATCAGCGAGCCTTCCGACCACGCGAAGCCCGCGGCCAGCGAGCTGAGTGTGAACAGGGCGACGCCCGCGATGAACAGGCGGCGGCGCCCGAGCAGGTCGGCCATGCGGCCGCCGAGCAGGAGCACGCCGCCGAACATGATCGCGTAGGCGGTGATCACCCACTGCAGGCTCTCCTGCGTGAAGTGCAGATCGGTCTGGATCGACGGCAGCGCGACGTTCACGATCGCGACGTCGAGCACCACCATGAACTGGGCCGCTACCAGGACCGCCAGAGCGATCCAGCGGCGGTCATCCGTCTTGCTGAACATGCGACTCTCCCTTTCTTCGTTGCCAAGCACAATCGTTTTATACAACAAACGATCTTTGCTTGTCAAGAATTGACGGCATGCTAGTATGTGCGCATGGCAACCACTGATGTCACGCAACGGAAGCACTGGGCGCCGACCGCGGGAATGCTGCTCCTGAAGATCGGCAAGGCCGCCGAGCGGCGCTTCGCCGACGCGCTGAGGCCGACCGGATTGACGCCGCGCCACCTGGGCGTGCTTTACGAGGTGCAGGCGTGCCCGACGAGCCAGGGGGCCCTGGTCGAGACGATCGGCGTCGACGCGAGCCAGCTGGTGGGGCTGCTGAACGACCTGGAGGCCGACGGCCTGATCGTCCGCCGCCGCGACCCGGACGACCGGCGGCGCCACATCGTCGAGGTCTCCCCGAAGGGCAGCGCCCGCCTCGAGGATGCGAAGAAGACCGCAGCGGCCGTCGAGGCCGACCTTCTGTCGGGGCTGGACGAGGATCAGCTGGAGCAGCTGCTCCTGCTGCTCGCGCAGGTCGCCGACAGCAGCGGGATCTTCGAAGGCTGCGTCGAGCGCCTGGCGCGCTAGCTCAGACAGTACCGCGGCTACAGCTCGTGAATCCGGGCCCGGAGAAGCGGCGTACCCCTTGCCGTAATCGACGGGAGGAAGCGATGAAGCGAGGCGTGGTGATCGTGGCCTGCGGGCTGCTGGTGCTCGCGGCGGCAGGCTGCGGATCGAGCAGCAGCAGCTCGTCCGGCGGCACGACGACCGAGGAGAGCAGCGGCGGAGGCGGCGGCCAGAAGACGATCGCCGGCATCAACGCGAACGACCACGGCACGAAGGCGGTCGAGGACAACGGCAAGACCGAGGTCGAGATGGACGACTACTACTTCGAGCCCACGGTGCTCCAGGGCAAGCCGGGCGAGAAGGTCACGCTCGAGCTGAAGAACGAGGGCCAGACGGAGCACTCGTTCACGGTCGACTCACAGGGGATCGACAAGGACATCCAGCCGGGAGACGAGGCTGAGGTGACGGTCATGATCCCGAAGTCCGGCGTGGTCTCGTTCTACTGCAAGTTCCACAAGAGCGAGGGCATGGCCGGCGCGCTCGCCGTCACCGGCGCCGCCACGGGCGGCAGCGGCGGCATGGACACCGGCACGACCGAGGACAACGGCGGAGGCGGCAAGGGCTACGGCTACTGAGCGATGAGTTGCGCGCGGCCGCGGAGTCGGTACCGTGGATGGCGGTCATGGAATCCGCGGTCGCGCAACCCACGTTCGGCGAGCTCGAAGGACATCGCCGCGAGCTGACGGCGCACTGCTACCGCATGCTCGGCTCGCCGTTCGAGGCCGAGGACGCGGTGCAGGAAACGCTGCTGCGCGCCTGGAAGGCGCTCGACCGGTTCGAGGGCCGCTCGTCGGTGCGCTCGTGGCTCTACCGGATCGCCACGAACGTCTGCCTCGACCAGCTCGAGGGCAAGGAGCGCCGCGCGCGGCCGATGGACTTCGGGCCGGCCGGCGAGCCCGTGATCGAGAACCTACACACGCCCGACGTGCCCTGGCTGCAGCCGGTACCGGACTCGCTCGTCGCCGACCCGGCCGACACGGTCGCCTCGCGCGAGACGATCAGGCTCGCCTTCGTCGCGGCACTGCAGCACCTGCCGCCGCGCCAGCGCGCCGTGCTGATCCTCTGCGAGGTGCTGCGCTGGAAGGCGACCGAGGTCGCCGAGCTGCTGGAGACGAGCGTCGCGTCGGTCAACAGCGCCCTGCAGCGGGCGCGGGCCACGCTGGAGCAGGTGGAGCTCAGCGCGGAGTCGGCCTTCGACGAGCCCGACCGCGAGCTGCTCGAGCGCTACGTGGCCGCCTTCGAGGCCTACGACCTGGAGGCGCTGACGTCGCTGATCCACGAGGATGCGACGCAGTCGATGCCGCCGTTCGACCTCTGGCTTGCCGGCCGCGAGGACATCTTCACCTGGTGGTTCGGGCCGGGTATCGCCTGCAAGGGCTCGCGCGTGATCCCGACGACGAGTGCGAACGGCTCGCCTGCCTTCGCGCAGTACAAGCCGAGCGAGTCGGGCGACGGGTACGAGCCGTGGGCGCTACAGGTGCTCGAGCTCTCAGGCGGCCGGATCGTCGAGTTCAGCTTCTTCCTCGACACCGAGACGCTGTTCCCGCTCTTCGGGCTGCCGGCCCGGCTCGACGCGTAGCACCGTCGCGAGCCCCGTGAGGTCGATCAGGCGCGTCAGCTCGGCCGAGGCGCGGACCACGCGCAACTCGAAGCCCGCCCGGCGCGCGGCTAGCTGGAGCCGGGCCAGGGCGTCGATGGCCGCCACGTCGGCGCGCAGGGCGCGGACGTCGCACGGGAGAGTCTCCATTGCAGGCCAAGACCGCCCGGCGGGGTCGAACTCATCGCTGCAAACCGATGAGTTTTGCGAACGCCGCCCGTCTGAGTAGCCTGGGAGACCGATGAAAATGGACCGCCGAACACGCTGGCTCGCGCTCTACGTCCTCTGTCTGGGCGACCTGATGATCGTGCTCGACGCGACGATCGTGAACGTCGCGCTGCCCTCGATACGGGCCGACCTCGGCTTCACCGAGGAGTCGCTCGCGTGGGTCGTGAACGCCTACCTGCTGACCTTCGGCGGCTTCCTGCTGCTCGGCGGACGGCTCGGCGACCTGTTCGGCCACCGCCGCATCTTCCTCGGCGGGATCGCGCTGTTCACGCTCGCCTCGCTGGCCTGCGGGCTCTCGAACTCGCAGCACCTGCTGATCGCCGCGCGCGCGGTCCAGGGCCTCGGTGGCGCCGTCGTCTCGGCGGTCGCGCTCTCGCTGCTCCTTCTGCTCTTCCAGGAGCAGTCCGAGCGGGCGAAGGCGATGGGCTTCTTCGGCTTCGTGATGGCCGGCGGCGGCAGCATCGGCGTGCTGCTCGGCGGGGTGCTCACTGACGCGCTCAGCTGGCACTGGATCTTCCTCGTCAACATCCCGGTCGGGATCGCGGTCTTCGCGCTCTCGCTGCCGCTGCTGCCGGCCGACGGCGAGCGCGACGAACAGCGCGGCCCGATCGACGTGGTCGGCGCGGTGACCGTGACGCTCGCGCTGATGGTCGCGGTCTACGCGATCGTGAACGGCAACGGCAACGGCTGGCTCTCGGCCGAGACGCTGGGCCTGCTCGGCTTGGCGGTCATCCTGTTCGGGGTCTTCCTCACGGTCGAGTCGCGAACTGCGGCCCCGCTCGTCCCGCTGAGGCTCTTCACCAAGCGCAACGTCTCTGTTGCCAACGGTGTCGGCCTTCTGTGGGCGGCCGGGATGTTCGCGTGGTTCTTCTTCTCGGCCCAGTACCTCGGGCTCGTGCTCGGCTACGACCCGCTGCACGTGGGGCTCGCGTTCCTGCCGGCGAACATCATCATGGGCGCCTTCTCGCTCGGGCTCTCGGCGCGGATCGTGATGCGCTTCGGCACCAGGGTGCCGATCGGCGTCGGGATGGCGCTCGTCTCGCTCGGCCTGTTGCTGTTCGCGCGCGCGCCTGTGGATGGGAGCTTCTGGGTCGACGTGCTGCCGTCGATGATCGTCCTCGGCATCGGCGTCGGGATGGCGATGAACCCGGTGCTGATCGCGGCGATGAGCGACGTCGAGCCGAGCGAGTCCGGGCTGGCCTCGGGCGTCACCAACACCGCGTTCATGATGGGCGGCGCGCTCGGCCTGGCAGTGTTGGCGAGCCTCGCGGCCTGGCGCACCGGCAGTGTCGAGGCGGCCTCACAGGTGGCTGCGTTGAACAGTGGCTACCACCTCGCGTTCCTGGTCGGCGCGGTCTTCGCCGGCCTCGCCTCCGTGCTCGCGGTCGTGCTCCTGCGCGAGCGCTCGATGCAGTCGCACGTTGAATCCGAAGCAGTCGCTGCGTTCGAATAGCCTCCTGACATGCGCGCGCTCGTCAAGGAGACCCGTGAGGTCGCGGAAGGAACGCTGCTGGTGATCTTCGACCTGCAGGGCGAGGCTGTCGACTTCCGTCCCGGCCAGTACTTCTGGGTCGAGCTGCTCGACTCGCCGCACGAGGACGAGAAGGGCCTGCGCCGGCACTTCTCCGTCGTAACGTCGCCGACCGAGCGCGGCGTGCTCGGCGTGTGCACCCGGTTGCGCGACACCGCCTTCAAGAAGACGCTCGCCGAGCTGAAGGTCGGCGACGAGGTCGAGGTCGAGCCCCCGAAGGGCGACTACGTCCTGCCCGAGGACACGAGCCCGCACTACGTCTTCGTGGCCGGCGGGATCGGGATCACGGTCTTTCGCTCGATGCTGCGCTACATCGCCGACACGGGTGAGCCCTACCGCGTGACGCTCGTTTACTCGAACCGCGACCGCGCCGGCACGGCGTTCCTCGACGAGCTGCAGGAGCTGGAGCAGCAGATCCCGGGATTGCGCCTCCTGCTGACGATGACCGAAGACGAGGGCTGGGAAGGCGAGAGCCGTTTCGTGAGCCCCGAGCTGCTGAGCGACCACCTCGAGGGCGAGCTCGCCGACCACACCTACCTCGTCGCAGGCCCGCCGCCGATGGTCGAGGCGGTCGTGGGGCAGCTCTCCGATGCAGGCGTGCCCGAGGAGCAGGTCTTCCCGGACCGCTTCAGCGGCTATTGAGGGAGGGCTTGACGAAACAGTCGCGAGAGCGTGCCCAGTTCCGCCAAGCCCTCCTACTGAGTTAGGTCCGCGACGGTCCCGATCGCGATTCGCGGATGTGCGGACGGGCGCAGCCAGCGCAGGGCGGCGACCAGGCGCGGCAGCGGCAGGCTCACGCACCCGAGCGTCGGCCGGCCGGTGCTGACGTGCAGGAAGATCCCCGAGCCTCGGCCCGGGACGACCGGGCTCATGTTGTAGGCGATTACGGCGAAATGGCGGTACGCGGTCGGCGAGCGCGAGAGATCCTCGCTCGTCGTGTGGAACGGCGGCGCCGAGCCGCAGCGGACGTGACGAAAGCGGTTGTACGACGGCGAGGCCGGATCCTCGACCCACCAGTCGCCGCAGACGACGCGCCGGTAGGCATAGTGGACGCCCGGGCTCGGCGCGATGCCGTACATCGTGGGGACGAAGCCGAAGATGCCGCTCGGGGTGCGCCGGTCGCCCTCGCGCTTGGCCAGCGAGGTGCCGTTGCCGCCGAGCCAGGCGGCCCAGGGGCCTGACACCTGGCGCCAGCAGCCGCCGCGCTTCGTCCAGAGCCGGAAGGAGCCCTGGGTCGAGCGGCGCGTCCGCGCTACGACCGTGATCAGCTGGGTCGCCGAGCCGGTCTCGAGGCGGCCGGCGAAGTTCGGGGCGCAGCCCGCGGTGTGCTCGCCTCTGGCCGACGCGGAGGCGGCGATCGCGAGCGCCCCTAGGAGGCCGAGGGCGAGGAGCTTCATCGCCCGGCAGACTACGGACGATGGCCGCGCTCCTGCTCGTCGCGCTCGCGCTGCAAGCGCCGCCGCCTTTCCTGCACTCGGTCTCGCGGGTCTCGGCGGCCGGCCTGCCGCACTCGTGGCATCCCGGCTGCCCCGTCGCGCCGTCCGGCCTGCGGCGGCTGCGGCTGACCTACTGGGGCTTCGACCGCCGCGTTCACACCGGCACGCTTGTCGTCAACGCCGGCGCGGTCGCGCCGCTCACTCGCGTCTTCGCGCGGCTCTACTCGACTCGCTTCCCGCTGCGCCGCCTGCGCCCGATCGACGCCTACGGCGGCAGCGACGAGCGCTCGCTCGCGGCCGACAACACCGCCGCGTTCAACTGCCGTTACGCCGTCGCGCCCGGCCCGAAGCGCTGGTCGGCGCACGCCTACGGCCTGGCGATCGACGTGAACCCGGTCGAGAATCCGTATCTCGAGGGCGGCCGCGTGCACCCGCGGGCCGGGCGCGCATTCGTCGACCGCTCGCGCTACCGGCCGGGAATGGCCGTTCGCAACGGCGTGCTGGTCCGGGCCTTCGCGTCGGTCGGCTGGCAATGGGGCGGGCGCTGGAGCGGCTCGCCCGACTACCAGCACTTCTCGGCTACGGGCGGCTGAGACCTTTGAGCAAGCGCAGCGCGATGCCGCGCAACGTCTCCTCGCCGTAGGCATGGCTGCCGTCGAGGTGCGTGAGGATCGCGACCGAGACGCGCTCCTCGCCGCGGGTCAGCAGGGCGACCTGGTGGTCGACCCAGCCGGTGCCCGAGCCCCAGCCGCCTTTGAAGTAGAGCCGCCAGCCGCGCGGCCTGACGCGCGCGAGGCCCCAGCGCTGCGCGGGCGTGATCGTGTTCAACAGCCGCATCGCGTAGGCGCGGTGGCGCGGCGCGAGGAGTGTGTCGATGCGCAAGAAGTAGCGCGCCTGGTCGACGGCGTCGATCCGGCTCAGCCCCCAGACGCCGGTCACCGGTGTGAAGCGATGCATCCCGGCGCGGTGGGCGAGGCCGCGGAGCCGGGCGGCGCCGACGATCCCGAGCACCCGTCCGGCGGCGGCGTTGTCGGAGCGGCGGATCATCGGCGCGAGCAGCGCGCGGTCGGCCGGCTCGAGCGCCCTGGCGCGCACCGACGGCAGGTCGAGGTAGGCGACGAGCAGCATCGCCTTGAGCACGCTTGCCGATGGGAAGATCTCGGCCCCGTGCCAGCTCCAGGAGCCGGTCGGCGTGCGCACGGCGAAGGCGATCTCGCCGTGCCGGTGCGAGGCGTAGGCGACGGCCGCGGCCATCGACGGCTGCCACGGGCGCGCGGCTGCCGAGGCGCTCGAGGCGACCGCGAGCGCGGCGGCCAGCGCCGCGAGCTTCAAGCGGCGAGTCTGCCGAGGACGGTTCCGAACACCAGGTGCCGCCACGTCGCCTGGGCGAAGGCGCGCGGGCTCGTCAACAGCGGCGGGACGCCGTGCTCGCCACGCGCGGGGTGGTGGCGATCGATGAACCAGCAGAGCGGGTAGAGCGTCGCGTGCTCGGCAAGCGCCATCGCCACGGCGAGCCGCCGCGGCCCGATGGGCACCCGGCCGCGGAGCTCGTTGAAGACGACCCCGAACACGGCGCCGTTCGCGGCGTGCAGTGCGAACCCGGCGGCGCGCCAGCCCGGGCCTCGCGTGACAGCCTTGCCGAGCACTGCGACGTCGGAATAGTCGTAGCGCAGCAGCCGCTGGTCGAGCGGTTCGGCCACGCCCCAGACGACGGCCGCAACCGCGCCTGAAGCGGCTGTTCGTAGGCGCGTGCTCATGGGCCGTTGTCTAGCAGGCCCAGGAACGCCCCGCCGCCGATCAGGCGCTCGGCCTTGCGGCCCGCGGCGTCGCGCAGGGCCCGGTCCGAGGTGACCAGCCATGCCCCCGCATGGTTCGGCACCTCGCGGATCAGCCAGTCGTCGGCGCTCTCCCGACCGGTGCCGACGAGGGTCGTCCGCTCGTCGAGCCGCTCCTCGCCGACGAGGCCACCCGTCTCGCCGTCGAACACGACGACGAGCTCATGAGCGTTGCGCTCGGCCCACGCGCGGGCGCGCTCGACGAGCTGCGCGTCGCTCAGGTTCGGCCACCGCGAGCGCTGGACGTTGCGTCCGTCGACGAAGACGCGGCTCACCCGTCGAGCGCGGCGCGCAGGGAGGCGACGTACGCGTGGAGGGCGGCGGGCCCATCGTCGGCGACCTCGACCGCGCGCGAGCCCACGACGACTCCGTCGGCCAGCTCGGCCGCCGCGCTTGCATGCTCCGGCGTCGAGATGCCGAAGCCGGCGTAGAGCGGGGCCTCCGTGTGCGCCCGCGCCCGCTCGACCAGGCCGGCGAGCGCGGGCGAGAGCCTGTCGCGCGCGCCGGTCGTGCCGGTCAGCGTGACGAGGTAGAGCCAGCCGTCGGTCTGAGCGGCCGCCAGTTCGAGCCGCTCGTCGGTGGACGTGGGCGCGACGAGCTGGACGCGCCGCACCTCGGGGCGGTCGCCTGCCGGGAGGTCGGCGACGATCATGCTGGTCGCGCCCGCGGTGGCGGCGTCCTCGGCGAAGCGTTCCCAGCCGTACGCCTCGAGCAGCGACGAGTAGGTCATCGGTACCAGCGGTGTCTCCGGCAGGCGCTCGCGCGTGGCTGCCAGCACCTCGAGGCAGGCGCCGGTACGCATCCCCTCGGCGAGGGCCCGCTCCGCGGCGCGGCGGATCACCGGCCCGTCCGCGAGCGGATCGGAGAACGGGAAGCCGAGCTCGACGATGTCGGCGCCGCCATCGACCGCGGCCTGCGCCAGCTCGGGTGTCTCGCGCCCGGCCATCAGGTAGATGGCAAGCGTCTTCACGCGTCCTTGCGCAGCACCGCGACGATGTGCTCTCCGCAACCGATCGAGCCCGGCTCGGCGGCGAGCGAGAGCTCCGTGCGCGTGAGGAACTCGCGCAGCTCCGGCTCTTCGACCTCCGCCGAGGGGAGGAGCCCGGCGGCGGAGGCGGCCACGATCGAGCCGTGCGGGGCGAGTAGCGCTTCGAGCTCGGTCCAGCGGTAGAGCTTCATCGCCAGGTGGCCGTAGTCCGGCTCGTCCGACAGCAGGCCGGTGCGGACGATCCGCTCGTTCTTCTCCACGCCGTCGCGCCGGACGAGGTCGAGCAGGATCGGCAGGTAGTGCGTGACCGTGCCCGCGAGCGACATGACAGAGACGAGCACGTGCCCGGCCGGTCGCGTGACGCGGACGAGCTCGGCGATCCCTTGCTCGGCGCGGTCGAGCACGTAGCTGAGCGGCCCGCCGAAGCAGACCGTCGCATCGAAGGTCGCGTCGTCCCAGCGCGACAGGTCGAGCAGGTCGGCCTCGGCGCGCTCCTCGATGCGCTCCTCGAGCCCTTCCGCGCCGACGCGCTCGGCGTTCAACTCGAGCTGTCGGGGCGAGAGGTCGGCGACCGTGATGCGAGCGCCCAGCCGCGCGAGCTCGATCGTGAAGCGTCCAGGGCCGGCGCCGACGTCGAGCACCCGTTCGCCGTCGCGAATGAAGCGGCGGAGGTGCTCCAGGTGCACCTCGAGGCTTGGCGCCGGGGTGCGGCCGTCCTCGAAGCGGGTCCACTCTTGCTCGCCGTACTCGTCGTAGAAGGCTGCCGCGCGGCGTGGGTCCCAGGCGAGCCGGTCGCTCATCGCGCCACGAGCCTTCCCGCACCGGCCCTGGGACGAATTGACACACATCCGCGACATCCCCGTGACAGACTCGCGAGCTTTCGCCCGCTACCGTGAGCGACCCCGGGTGGGAGGGGGCTAGGGATGGGTCCTGTGCTCCGACGCTGCGCGGTCACCGGGCCGCGACCTCGGCCAGGTCCTTGTCGCCGCGGCCCGAGAGGCACACCAGCACGAGCTCGGCGTCCAAGTCGTCCACGCGCGCGAGCGCGTGCGACGGCTCGAGCGCCGGCAGGATCCCCTCCGTCCTCGCGAGCCGGCGGAACGCGGCCAGCGCCTCCTCGTCGGTCGTGCCGACGTACTCCGCCCGGCCGCTGTCGCGCAGGAACGCATGCTCCGGCCCGACGCCCGGGTAGTCGAGGCCGGCCGAGATCGACTCGGCGTCGAGCACCTGGCCGTCCTTGTCCGCGAGAACGGAGGAGCGCGAGCCATGCAGGACAGCGGGCCGCCCGGAGCCGAGCGAGGCGGCGCCGCCCGCCTCGACGCCGACCAGACGCACCTCGCCGTCGTCGAGGAACCCGGCGAAGAGGCCGATCGCGTTCGAGCCGCCACCGACGCAGGCGAGCGCGACCTCCGGAAGCCGGCCCTCGGCTTCCAGCAGCTGCTCCCGCGCCTCGCGCCCGATCACCGACTGCAGCTCGCGCACGATCTCCGGGTACGGCGCCGGGCCGACGCACGAGCCGATCAGGTAGTGCGTGTCCTCGACGTTCGCGATCCAGTCGCGGATCGCCTCGCTCGTCGCCTCCTTCAGCGTCCGGGTGCCGAACTCGACCGGCCGCACCTCGGCGCCGAGTAGCGCCATCCGCTCGAGGTTCGGCTTCTGACGGCGCATGTCCTCGCTGCCCATGTAGACGACGCAGTCCAGCCCGAAGCGCGCGCAGACGGTCGCGGTCGCGACCCCGTGCTGGCCCGCGCCCGTCT
>JBIOZO010000308.1:0-3094 GCA_044871215.1 Gaiellaceae bacterium
GACGCTACACGGTCTGCCGGACGGCGACCGCGACCAGCCACTCGACCCGGTAGTCGACCCGCTCGGGGAGCTCCCGCTCGGCGCGCTCAAGGCCGGCTTCGTACTCCTCGTTATCGATCAGATCGAAGGTCGAGATGTGCTTGCCGCGGATGCGCTCGAGCGCGACCTCGCGCGTGAGCGAGCCGGTCTGCGAGAGGCGGATCAGGCGCACCTCGTCGAAGGGCGCGAGCTCCGCGGTCAGCTCGTCGGCGCTCGGGAAGCGCTCGCGGTCGGCGGCCTCCATCGACGGGAAGAGCTCGTTCAGCCAGAACTCGTCGAAGTAGGACGGGTCGAAGGTGGCAACGGCGAAGCGCCCTCCCGGCTCCAGCACGCGCGCCGCCTCGGCGAAGGCGCGCGGCCGGTCGACGAGGTGCGCGACGAGCCACATCGTCGCCCGCTCGAACCAGCCGTCCTTGAAGGGCAGCTTCTCGGCCGTACCGAGCTTGAGCCCGGCGCTGCCCGCGCGCGTGCGCGCGACCTCCAGCATCTCGGGCGAGGCATCGACGCCCCAGGCCTTTGCGACCTCGGCCAGCTGGGCCAGGAAGCGGCCGGTGCCGCAGCCGATGTCGAGCACGCGCCGGCCGGCGAGGTCGGCCTCACGGATCAGCGTCGCCGCGACCTCCTGCCAGTTCGCGTCGTAGGGGCGCAGCCGGTCGTAGACCGCAGCGCGGCTGGAGAAGTCAGGCGTCCGGATCGTCGGGCTCGGTCATGGACTCGATCGCGTCTCGCGCAGCCTCGAGCTGGCCCTCGGGGACGAGCACCTTGACCGGCGTGTCGTCGACCTCGCGCGGGTGGTGCTCGACCGCGCTCTCGAGCTCGGCCGTGATCCCCGCCTCGCGCAGCATCGACTCGAGCTCCTCCGCCTCGGCGACGGTCTCGGCGAGCGCCACCTGCACGAGACCGCTCACGCCACGGCCTCCGGCGCCGGCTGCGCGTGCTCGGTCTCGCGGTTGTGCAGCACGCCGCCCTTGATCAGCGTAGGCAAGCCGCGCTCGGGGAACGGCACGTCGATCACGTCGAAGTCCTTCGGAACCACGGTCTCCGGGAAGATCGTACGCGCCTCGCGGGCGGCCTCGGGGCCGAAGTAACGGTTCGACAGGTGCGTGAGCGCGAGCAGGCCGACCTCGGCCTCCCGTGCCAGCTCCGCGGCCTCGAGCGCGGTCGAATGGCCGGTCTCGCGGGCCCGTTCACGCTCGTCCTCGAGGAACGTCGCCTCGTGCACGAGCACCTCCGCCCCGCGCGCCGCCTCGAGCACCGTCGCCGAAGGGGCTGTGTCGCCGCTGAGCACGACCTTGCGGCCGGGCCGCGGCGGGCCGAGTACCTCGTCCGGTGTGACGACGCGGCCGTCCTCCAGCGTGATCGACTCGCCCGCCTGCAGCAGCCCGCGCTCGGGGCCGGACGGGACGCCGAGCGCGTCGGCCGTCTCGACGTCGAAGCGGCCGGGCCGCGGGTGCTCGACCAGCGCGAAGGCGAGCGACTGGACCGCGTGCGCCGCCGGCAGCGTGACGAGGTTGTAGTCGTCGCGCTCGAGCACCTCGCCGGGCCGTAGCTCGACGAGCTCGAGCGGGTAGGGCAGCTTCCCGAAGATCCGCCGCAGCGCGCCGAAGAGCTCCTTCAGCCCGGGCGGGCCGTAGATCGTCAGTGACAGGTCGCGGCCGCGCAGAGCGAAGGTCTTCAGCATCCCGGGCAGGCCCAGGTAGTGGTCGGCGTGGAAGTGCGAGACGAAGACCTCGCGCAGCTCCACGAGGCCGACCGAGGAGCGCAGGAGCTGTCGCTGCGTGCCTTCGCCGCAGTCGAACAGCAGGCGCTCGCCGCCGCGCCGCAGAAGCAGCGCCGAGGGCGACCGCTGGGCCGTCGGGACTGAGCCCGAAGTGCCGAAGAAGACGAGGTCGAGGTCCACGCTCTGAGTCTAGTTTCCATCCGCTCAAGCCTCGGCCGCCCCCGTCCGATACCGGATTGGAACCGTGAGACTGCTGGCCGGAACCGGTTCCAACCTCCACGCGGCGACCGAGCGGTCGGTCACGCTGCTGCGCGTCTTCCTGCTCGCGAGCGCGGTGATCATCGCCGTCGGCGGGTTCGTCCTGGGCTCCTCCCTCACGCGGGCCGTCTCCGACCAGGCCGTGGCCGACAGCCGTGCGAGCGTCTCGCAGTACGTCGACGGGGTGCTGCGCGGCGAGCTCGTCCGCGGCGGCCAGGTGCAAGTCACCCGCAACGCGTCCGCCCGGCTGGAGGACGAGCTGCGGCACAACCGCTCGCTCGTCACGGTCAAGGTCTGGCGGCCCGACGGCGTGCTCGCGTGGACGAACCGCGCGCAGGACCGCATCGGCCGGCGCTTCGACATGGACGGCGACCTCGGCGAGGCGGTCGAGAGCAGCGCCGCGGTCGGCCATATCGACCAGCTCTCCGGCGACGAGGACGCTGTCGAGGAGCGGCTCGGCTTCGACCACCTGCTCGAGGTCTACGCACCGATCCTCGCGCCCGGCAGCCGCAAGGTGCTTGGCGTGTACGAGATCTACGCCGACCCGAAGGGGCTCGAGCACACGCTCGCCTCGCGCCGGAACATGATCTGGCTGACCGTCGCGGCGGTCTTCCTGGCGCTCTGGGCGGCGCTGGCGCTGCTGGTGCGCGGCGCCTCGAAGACCCTCACCCGCCAGACGCGGGAGCTGCGCCAGCGACAGCGCGACCTCCTTGCGTCCTACGAGCGGCTGGAGGAGAGCTCGCTCGAGGCGATAGAAAGCCTGAACGCGACCGTCGAGGCGAAGGACCCGGACACCGCCGGCCACTCGCTGCGCGTGCAGCGCGTCGCGATGGCGATCGCGGCGCAGCTCGACCTGACCGCGCAGCAGCTCGACGCGCTCCGCTTCGGCTCGCTCTTCCACGACATCGGCAAGATCGCCGTGCCCGACGGGATCCTCGTCAAGCCGGCGAAGCTCGACTACTGGGAGTACGCCCAGATGAAGACGCACTCGGCGGAGGGCGCGCGGATCGTCGGAAAGTTCGGCCGGCTCCGGGACGCGGTGCCGATCATCCGGCACCACCACGAGCGCTGGGACGG